>JAJZNH010000084.1 GCA_021811745.1 Acidobacteriota bacterium | reverse complement strand
TGCTCTGCTCAGGATGACAATTCCTTGACTTATCACGTATCTACAACAACTATTTGTTTGTCGATATGCCCTAGGCTTGGTTTTCGGCCTCAAGCCATCTTTGCAGAAACTCTTTCAGGTCGCCTGGAGGCCGTAGCCAGACGTCGGCTGCGGTCGTACGCCATTCCGGGCGCACGAGCAGGGTGAGGTGCGGCGGGGCGGCGCGATTGACGGCCCGGAACGCGGCTTCATCGGTTACGTCGTCGCCTAAGAAGGCGACCGGTCCGGTGTTGGGGGCCTCTGCAAGGATGGCCTGAACCGCTTCACCCTTGCCGTGGCCGGCGCGCAACTCCAAGCCGGAGGCGAACTCCAAGAGCACTAGCCCCCAGAACTGCGTTAGCGGCTCGAAGAGGGCCCGCGTCCGCCGCTCGATTTCGGCGGCTTGTTGGGGCGGAACGCCGCGCCAGTGCATGACTGCCGCGTTCGGTTTGTCCTCGAAGAGTCCGCCCAGGCTGTCGCGCTTGAACTGCTGACGCAGTTCGTCCAGCTTCTTGAGGGCTTCGGGAGGAACCTCGCCGAGTTCCTGGCGGCCATCGGGGAAGAGCCGCTCCATGCCGTGCAGGCCCCAGATCTCGAGCGGCTGGTCGAGGGACAACAGGGGCGCGATCTCCGCGGCCGGCCGCCCGGTGATCACCACCATGCGAGTTTTTCCGCGGTTTTGGATGAGGTTCAGCAGCTCCCGCACGCCCGGCCATGGACGCGCCTTGAAGCGGTCCACGCGGAAGGGCGCGAGGGTGCCGTCGTAGTCGAGCAGCAAAAGAGGCTTGGCACTGCCGGCAAAGCTGCTGAAGAACTTGTCCTGTTTTTCCGGCGCTCCAGGAGGCACGGCTTGCCGCTTTCTAGGCGAGCTTTTCATCTACGATTTCCGGTGCGGGCTCCGAGGCTGGTCCGGTGCGGTTGGCCGCCGCGCTTTCCGGTGTTTCCAGGCGCAGCTCGCGGAGGTCGCCGAGGACCTTGGCGGCCCAGCGATAGATGTTGTGCTCCATCACCTGCCGACGCATCCGGCGCATACGCAGGCGGCGGTCGGTGTGGCTCATCTCGAGGCCGGTATGAATGGCCTCTGCTACGCCCGCAACGTCGTAGGGATTTACCAGCAAGGCGTCGCGCAGCTCCACGGCTGCGCCGGTGAATTTGCTGAGCACCAGCATGCCGTCCTCATCGTCGCGGGCAGCCACGTACTCTTTGGCCACGAGGTTCATGCCGTCGTGCAACGAGGTGACCAGGCACAGGTCCGCGGCGCGATACCAACGGCCAACTTCCTCATGGTTGCACTGGCGGTCAATGAGCACGATGGGCCGCCAATGCGCCGTTTGGTAACGCTGGTTGATGCGCTGGACCGTTTCTTCGACCTGCCGGGCCAGATCCGCATAACTGGAGATGCGCGTGCGGCTAGGGGCGGCGATCTGCACCATGGTTAGCCGCTCGCGATGCCACGGATGTTGCTCAAGCAGTTCCTCGATGGCCAGCAGCCGCTCGACAATTCCCTTGGTGTAGTCCAGCCGGTCCACGCCCAGCGCCAGATAGTCGGCGCGCACACCGAATTCTGCGAGCAACTGCCTTCTGCGTGAAGCGCGGTCCTCGACCTCTTCCTCGGTCTCGGCCTCCAATGCGGTTTCGTCAAACTCCATGCCGGACTGGGGCGCGCCCTCAAAGGCCACGCTCACCGGATAGGGCCGTACGGTGCTCAGGTGTCCAAGCCGGTGCACAGTCATGTGCTCGCGGTCGGTGCGCGCCTCGAAGGCGCGATCCACGGTGGCCAGAAAGTTATTGCAGTGCAGACGGATGTGGAAGCCGATGAGGTCGGCGCCCAGCAAGCCGTCGAGCAGATCGGCCTGCCAGGGGCAGATGGCGAAGGCCTCCGGGTTGGGCCAGGGGATGTGCCAGAAGATGGCCACGCGCGCATCCGGACGCGCCTGTTTGACCAGCCGCGGCAACAGGGCGAAATGGTAGTCCTGCACAAACACGAGCGGCGTCTCGCAGCCGTTCATCTCTTCCAGAAGCGCGGCGGCGAAGCGCGCGTTGACGCGTTGATAGCATTCCCAGTCCGTGGCGCGAAAGATGGGCCGCGTGTGCGCGATATGACAAAGGGGCCACAATCCCTCGTTGGCAAAGCCATCGTAATACTGCGACTCTTCTTCCGCAGAGAGCCAAACGCGGCGCAGCGTGTAGCGTGGATCGTCGGGAGGTACGCGCAGGCGGTCGAACTCGTCCACGTTGACGGCGTCAGCATTGCCGCTGCCAGAGGCCACCCAGACGCCATCGCAGGCCCGGAGCACGGGTTCGATGGCCGTCACCAGACCGCTGGGGGGCACAATACAGACCGTTTCGCGGCCTTGGCGCACATGGACATAGGGTTCGCGGTTGGAGACGACGAAGATGCGGCTGGAGCCGGACCAGCTGCGGATGTGCACGGCCAATCGCTCCGCGGTCCATAGATGCTCGCCGGCATCGCGCAGGCGGGCCTCGGTGGCCGCAGAGGCGCGCGCGGCGTACAAACTTTCAGCCAGCGTCTCCACCTCGCGGGCGAGAGGCCGAAACACGCTCTTTTCCCACACGCTGAGTTCAGGCAATCTTGGCGCCTGAGATTTTTCCAGCGGGGTTGTGGCTTTCAAACGCAGGCGCCGCAACCGCTCCGCCACCTGGGACACGGGACGCAAAAGGAACCAGCGCACCATGCCCAGAGTGATTGCCACGATCAGGATGACCAGCACCACGATGCGCCAGAAGCTGCGCTGCCAGAGGCCCACGCTTTCCGAGTGGATATAACCGGCGTCGGCCACAACGGCCATCATTCCTTCTACCCGGTTTCCGTTATAGATCGGAAATGTCTCAACCAGCCATCGCCACTTTTCCGAGTGTCCGAAGAATTCTACGCTGGTTTTTTTGGCGAGGGCGTCCGTTACAGAGTCGCGGCGCAAAGCCTGCATCACGGGCTGCGGGCCTGCGCTGGCAAGCAGATTGCCATGAGCGTCATACACCGCAACGGCGAGCGCGCCCGTACCGTTCTTCAAGAGCTGCGCCAAGCCGGGAAGGACCGAGGGATCACCGGATTCGAGCGCACCCTGAACGTCGGGAATCAGGCTTATGCCCATCCACTTTGTCCGCCGCTCCAGTTCCTGGCGCAGGACGTGCCGGTGAGCTAAAACGTCAAAGTAAGTGGAGGCGACGGAAACCAGAGTCACGCCTGCAATCAGCGCAAGGATCAACCGCAAGCGGAACAGATGCATCGTTACCTGCCTCCTTTGAGTGGAATGCGCGGAGCCTGGGGAACGGCCTACGGGGCGGCGAAGATAGCCGATAGGATTAGTTTAATGAATATGGGGAGCAATCACAATGAAGCGCGCTGGTGCGGCGGCGTGGTTGCCGGTGCGCAAATGCTCTGTTGTGCCTGCGGCAGGCGGTGCGCGGACGGCTCATGCGCTATTCTGTCCAGTGAAGCGGGGTGCACTGCTCATTTCGCAGGCCGGTAAACAATGGCGATCCACTCGGTTGATCGAACCGCCAAAAAAATCGTCCTCACCGTCCAGGATTACTCTCTTCTGGCGTGGAATGCATTCCTGAATCTGTTTCGGCCGCCCATTTACTGGCCGGAGTTCCTCATCCAGTCTGACATCATCGGCGTGGGCTCGCTGTCGATCGTGGTGCTCTCAGGTTTCTTTACGGGATGCGTGCTGGCGCTTCAATCGGCAGCGACGCTGGCCCAATTCGGAGCGACCGCAGTGACGGGGCGCTTTGTGAGCATGTCGATGATCCGGGAGTTGGGGCCTGTGCTGACGGGCATCATGGTCTCAGGCCGCAAC
>JAJZNH010000717.1 GCA_021811745.1 Acidobacteriota bacterium | reverse complement strand
TGCCAGCCCCGGCTGCAACGCCGCGCCATCTTCGTCTCCCTGCCGCACGCACCTTATCCCGCTTCCTGGTTGAGGCGCAGAGAGTTGTGCGTTTGCGCGGCCAGGTGAGCGTGTTGCTTACCACTGATGCTGAGATCCGCCGGCTCAATCGCCAGTTCCGTGGCATGGACAAGCCGACCGACGTGCTCTCGTTCCCCGCCGCCGCATTGCCGGAAGGCCCGGAACAAATTGCCGGGGACCTGGCCATCAGCGTGGCTACCGCGCAGCGCCAGGCGGTCGAGCAGGGACACTCGCTCTCCACGGAGATCAAGGTACTCATTCTTCATGGCCTGCTGCATCTGGCCGGTTACGATCATGAAACGGACGAAGGGCAAATGGCGCGCCGCGAGCGTCGTTTGCGTGCTCGGCTCGGTCTGCCGCAAGGCCTCATTGAGCGGGGGAATGCAACCTCCGCGGAGAAAGCGGATCGCCGCAAGAGACGGGCAGGGAGCGTGGCGACGAAATCCGGTCGCGGAGCGCCATCACGGAGTGGCCGCTCGAACAGAGGTGGTCGCCTATGACCGCCATCGCCATTCTGATCCTGCTTTTACTGGCCGCCGTGGAGACGTTGGCTTCTTACATCAGCCGCATCTACTCCGAGTTTGGCAAAATCCTTCCCCGCGAAGCTCAGGAGAACCTCGAAGCCTGGGAAGAAGGGATCGAGCCGCAACTCGGCCTGACACGCGAGCAGGCCGCCATTTCGTCCGCGGTGCTTGAACAGCTTGTCCTGGGTGTGATCGCGCTCGGCTTCGGCGCCGTGCTGTTCGCGCGCGCTCCTCACGCCGGCCGTCCCACGGCGCTTGAGATTGCTCAAGCCTTTCTTGCCGTGGGCCTGGTGGTCGTGTTCTGCAACCAGCTTTTGCCCGCGCTGCTCATTAACCGCACGCGCGGCGGCTGGGCCCGCCATATCATCTGGGTTATTCGGCTGCTGCTCTGGATCGTTACGCCGATCACTGTCTTTGTCCGGTTCTTCATTTCCGTGGCGACGCTGGCCGAGGAGCCGGCCAGTCCCAAGGAAGAGGCCGCTGTCGATGTCGAAGCGCTGATCGAGGCCGGAGAAGAAGAGGGCATTCTGGAGCACAGCGACAGCGACCTGGTTCGTTCCGCGGTTGAATTTGGCGACAAGCTTGTCCGCGAGGTGATGACTCCGCGCCCCGAGGTCTTCGCGGTTCCCGAGTCCATCACGCTGGAGCGCTTTCTGGAGATGCTGCGGGAACACAACTTCTCCCGCGTGCCTGTATATGCGGGAACGCTCGATAATATCACCGGCATTGCCTTCGCGCATGACCTGCTGCAAATTGCGGACGAGGAAGCGCGCACCCGCACCGTCGCCAGCATCCAGCGCGCCGCCGTCTTCGTTCCCGAAACCAAGCGCGGTTACGAGCTGCTGCGGGAGATGCAGAGGGAACAGCAACACATGCGCATCGTGATCGATGAGTATGGCGGGGTTTCCGGTGTCGTCACCATTGAGGACCTTCTCGAGCAGATCGTCGGGAACATCCGCGACGAACACGAAGAAAACACGCCCGTCGAGGAACCGCAGCGTGAGCCCGAAGGTGTCTGGCTCGTGCCCGGCGGTTTTCCTGTCGATCAACTCGGAGATCTGTTCGGCGAACCGCTCGAACTGGGCGACTCCTACGAAGCCGCCACGCTTGGCGGTCTGGTCAGCGAGATCGAAGGGCGCATTCCCCTAACCGGCGAAGTGGTATTGCTTGAGCCAACCGGTCTGCGCATTGAAGTTGTTTCCGCTACCGGCCGCCGAGTGGAGCGCTTGAGGATCTTTCCGCCGGCTCCCAGCGCGGCCTCCGCGCAAGCGAGATGAGCGGCCATCCGCGGATTCCTGGCGATTCCGGTTGCATCCCGCGCCTTCTTGACGAAAGGGAAGTGGACATCGGCTTGCATTCCGCGTGCGGAGGATGCCGTACACTCAGTCAGGAGAATCATTCCACTTGAAATCCGGATTCGTCGCCATTCTCGGCCGCCCCAACGTGGGCAAAAGCACGCTGCTCAACGCCCTTACGGGCGAAAAAGTGGCCATTGTCACCGCCAAGCCGCAGACCACCCGCAACCGCATCGCCGGTGTGGTTGAGGTGCCTGCGCGCAAGGGAGTTCACCCGGCGGCGCAGATCGTCTTTGTGGATACGCCCGGCGTGCACAAGCCGGGCTCGCATCTGGACCGCCGCATGTTGCAGGAGGTCTACGAGGCACTGGAGGCCCGCGATCTTGTGCTGGTGCTGATCGACGCAACGCGCAGGGTGCAGCTTGGCTCCGATTCTTCCCAGGTCACTCCGCCGCGGCGGACGGAACCTGGGGCACCCGCTTCTCCCAGTTGGGCCAGCGAAGACGAATTTCTCTTCGGCCTCATCCGCAAGCTCGACTGCCCGGTCTTCCTCGTTCTCACCAAGATCGACCTGGTCCAGAAAGATCAGCTTCTTCCGCTCATTGAAATGCTGACAAAGCAGTACAACTTTACCCAGGTGATTCCCGTGAGCGCGCGCAAACGCGACGGCCTCGATCTGCTCCTTCGCAAGATCGTCGAAGTCTTGCCCACCGGGGAACGCTACTATCCAAAGGACCAGTACACTGATCAGCCCATGCGTTTCATGGTGGCCGAGCTGATTCGGGAAAGCATCTTGATTGAGACCGGCGAGGAAGTGCCTTACGCCTCCGCCGTGGTCATCGAGAGCTTTGAAGAGCCGGAGCCGGAGCCGCCCAAAAGCGGCAAGAAGCCGCTCACTCGCATCTCCGCGGCCATCTACTGTGAACGCGACGGCCAGAAGGCGATCCTGATCGGCAAGGGCGGTTCCAAGCTCAAGGCTATCGGCGCTGGCGCCCGCATGAAGATTGAATCACTGCTCGGAACGCGCGTCTATCTGGAACTGCACATCATTGTGGAGCCGGGCTGGCGCGAATCACGAGCCTTTGTCGAGTCCCTCGACTGGCGCAACCAGCTTGAGAAGCTGGCCGACAAACAAGCCGAAGAGGAAGATCCGGCGAACGAATAGCCCCTCTCACAAATAGAAAGCTATCGCGAAGCACGTCTCTTCCTCTGCGCCAATCATCCAATCGTTGAGCGCATCAGCTGCGCTTGCGCGCCTGCACGCCTTTCCATTCTTTGCGGTAGCTGCCGTCGGGATCGTAGGCGACCACGTTGTAGGTTCCCGGTTGGCGCACCAGCGGGGTGAACGACTCGCCGTTGATGCGGATCGCATACACCAGATCGCCGCTTGCAGCCTCCTCGACCTGCACCACCGGATCGCGGAAGCCGGGCGTCTCGATGGAATCAAGTGTCCAGTTTGCTCCCCACAGCCCGTTGTCGATCTGGTCGACGACAATCGGCCAGCCGTCGTAAGGCTTCGCTCCCGGCTGCGATGGATCAACCCATCGGGGCCATTCGGCGATCGCGATCTTGCGCGTGGCGCGATCGCAGTGAATGATCGTGTAGCCGGTGACGCGGAAGCGCAATCCTTCCAGCCCGGGTCCGGGATACTGCGCGGGGTTTGCGGTGGCAAGCACGGTCATGCGATTGCCGAAGGCGTCACGGTAATCGCCGGTATTCCGCTTCCCAGGCAGGGCGTTCGGCGCCGGATGGGGCGGAAACCAGCGTCGCGGCCACAGGTTCGAAATCGCCGGTGTACATACGGTATAGACGCCGTCACGAAATTCGTTCACGCCATAGTGTGAAGTTGAGCCCAGATGTTGATCCCCGTTCAGGTGCGGCGCGAAGGCCTTGCGCCACTTCAGAATCGCCGCATCCCTGCCACGCTGCGGCCAGCCGCCGGAGTCGTGATCTGCGACCAT
>JAJZNH010000750.1 GCA_021811745.1 Acidobacteriota bacterium | reverse complement strand
GTTGATCCAGCTCGACGGAGGGAAGTTGCCCGATGAGCTGCGGTGCCACCCGGTAGATGCGGTCCTGCTGGTAGTCGCGGGCAAAGCGGAGCGCGATCTGCGTGACGTAGCTGGAGGCGATCAGTGCGGTGTTGGAGTTGGTGGCGTCCACGATCACCTGAAGCGGTGCGGTTTGGCCGTTGAGCAGCTTTTGCGCGAAGCCCGCGTCAATCTCCAGGCCGATGGTCGCGTCTCCGCGGTCGATGAGATCGCGAAGCTGGCGCGAGTCGGTGAGCTGGCGCTGTACGTCAAAATAGGGGCTCGAAGTAAAGCGCGAGATCAGATCGCGGCTCTGCTGGCTGTGATCGAGGTCAAGCACTACCGTTGAAACATGATGGATTTCGAAGGTGGCCGCGTATCCGAAGACGAGCATTTGAATGATCGGTGGCCCAATCAGCACGGCGCGCGCGCGCTTGTCGCGGAGCACCTGGATGAACTCCTTGATCAGCATCTGCTTGAGGCGCGCGAACATGCGGAATCTCCTTTACTCCAGCCTCTTGTGGAAGGTGCGCGTAGCCACGAGCGCCAGCGCCAGTGCGAATAAGGCCAGGGGGATGAGATCGCCGGAAAGCATGTCGGCCGGTGTGCCCTTGAGGAAGATCTTCTTCAGTACCGAAACGAAGTAGCGTGCCGGAATGATGTGCGTGATCCATTGCAGAACGATGGGCATCTGCTCGATGGAGAACAGGAAGCCGGAGAGCAGGAACGCTGGAAGGAACGTGATGACCAGCGCGATCTGGCTGGCGGCGAACTGGTTCTTGGCGACCACCGAGATGAAGAACCCCAGGGCAAGCACGACAATCATGAACAGTGCTGAGCTGACGGCGAGCGTGAGAAATGAGCCGCGGAAAGGCACCTGAAACCAGGAGATGGCGATGAACGCGCAGACGGCGACATCGAACATGCCGAGGATAAAATACGGCGCCAGCTTGCCGAGCATGATCTCCATGGCGCTGACGGGCGTGGAGATCAGCTGCTCCATCGAGCCGCGCTCCCACTCGCGCGCGATGGTGAGCGAGGTAAGGAACGCGCCGATCACGGACATGACCAGCGCCAGCACGCCGGGAACGATGAAGGCGCTGCTCTCAAGATTTTCGTTGTACCAGGTCCGCGTGTCGACGCTTACGGCGGCAGGCTGAATCAACTGGCCGTGCTGTTGAAGCCAGTTGCGCTGTATCTGCGATGAGTACCCCTGCACGACTGCTTGCGTATAGCCGATAAGCACATTGGCAGTGTTGTCGTCCGTCGCGTCGACAAGCGCTTGAACGCGAACGGGACCGCCCTTGCGCAGGCTCTCGGAAAAGTTCCACGGAATGACGAGGCCCAGTTTGGCGCTGCCGTTGTCGAGCGCGCCCGCAATGGCAGAGTAGCTGCTGACTACGCGCGTAATGTGAAAGTATTGGCTGGCTTGAAAACGCTTGAGTAGATCCTGGCTTTGCTGGCTGCCATCCTGGTCGTAGACATAGACGGGCAGCCGCTTCAGATCGAGGCTGACTCCATAGCCAAAGAGCAGCATCAGCGTGACCGGCATGACGACGACAATGATCAGGCTGCGCGCATCGCGAAGGATGTGGATGACTTCTTTTCTGGCCACGGCCAGCAGTCGCGTAGGGCTCATGATGCGCGCTCCTGCCGCTGGCCGCGCGTTGTTGTGAGAGAGACGAAGACATCTTCAAGGCTGGGTCGAATCCTGTTGATGCGCCTGACGCGAATGCCGCGGCTCGTGAGGTATTCCTGCATGATCGGCGCGGCGGCGCCGGCATCCGGCACAACCAAATGCAGCGCATTGCCGAAGACCGCGGCGTCTGTGACGTCCGGGGCCGATTGCAGAGCTTCGAGGGCTTCGCCGAGCGGCTCGCACTCAATAAGAAGCAATTCACCCTTCATCGAGTCGCGCTTCAATTCCGTGGGCGTGCCAAGCGCCACGATCTGGCCGCGAAAGATGAGTGCGAGGCGGTTGCAGTATTCGGCCTCCTCCATGTAGTGCGTTGTGACAAAGACGGTGACTCCTTCATGAGCCATCTGGTGAATCAGGTCCCAGAACTGGCGCCGCGAAATGGGATCGACTCCCGAGGTGGGTTCGTCGAGGAAGATAATCGGTGGCCGGTGCAACACCGCGCAGCCCAGCGCAAGGCGCTGTTTCCATCCGCCCGGGAGCGTCGCGGTGATGAGATCCTCGCGGCCTTTGAGATTGGCCATTTCGAGCGCCCACTCAATGCGCTCGCGCAGTTTCTGTGCAGGCACGCTGTAGAGGCCGGCAAAGAGGCGCAGGTTCTCGATCACCTTCAGGTCGTTGTAGAGAGAAAACTTCTGCGACATGTAACCAATGTTCTGGCGCACATCTTCGGGTTTGCGGGCCACGTCGTAGCCGGCAACCAGCGCGCGGCCGGCGGTCGGCCTCAGCAGGCCGCACAACATGCGAATGGTCGTGGACTTGCCGGCTCCGTTGGGCCCGAGAAATCCGAAGACCTCGCCCTTGCGCACTGCGAGATTGATGCGGTCCACGGCGACGAAATTGCCGAACCTCTTGACGAGATTCTCCACAACGACGGAGTTTACCGGCTCAGGCATAAGGCCGCACTCCTCCGCTGACTGCGTCGACGAAGAGGTCTTCGATGGTGGGCGCAACTTGCTGCATGACGTCAAAGGGTACGTTGGCGCGCCGGAGCCGTGCCTCGAACTCGGGCATGCGGCGCGTGGCATGATCGACCACCACATGCAGCCCGTCGCCGGTGAGAACAATGCTGGAGATGCCTTCGGCGCCTTCGAGCGAGTGGCGCAGAAGGCGTGGCTCGGCGGAGGTGACAGACAGCACATCCTTGCCCAGACGAGTTTTCAAATTCGTGGGCGTGTCGCAAAAGAGCAGTCTGCCCTGATGCAACAGCGCGACACGATGACAGCGCTCGGCTTCATCGAGGTATGCCGTTGAGGTCAGGATGGCCACGCCTTCCGCAACCAGCTCGTAAAGAATTCGCCAGAAGTCGCGGCGCGAGACGGGATCGACGCCGGTTGTCGGCTCGTCGAGCAGAATCACCTTGGGCCGGTGAATCAGCGCGCAGACAAGGCCAAGCTTTTGCTTCATGCCGCCGGAGAGCTGTCCGGCCATGCGCGTGCGAAATTCACTCATGCCCGCGGCCTGGAGCAGTTGTGCAGAGCGGGCGTTGCGTTCGGCTTTGCGCACGCCGAAGAGGTCGGCGTAGAAGCGGATGTTTTCGTCCACGGTCAGGTCTTCGTAGAGGCCGAAGCGCTGCGGCATGTAGCTGAGCGAGTGCTTGGCGCCTTCAGGGTCGCGCACCACGTCGTGGCCGGCGACTGTGGCTTTGCCGGCATCCGGCGGCATGATGCCCGCCAGCATGCGCAGTGTAGTGGTCTTGCCTGCGCCGTCGGGACCAACCAGGCCGAAGATCTCTCCCGCGCGCACGTCGAAGCTAAGGCCATCGACGGCGCGTATGCCGGGAAAGCTCTTGGTGAGACCTTGCACTCTGATTGCGGGCACGGTCGCGGGTTTGAGTTGTTCCGTCATGGCTTGGCGGGAGCGGCTGGTGACGATTGCCCGTTGGGACGGGCAGCGGCCAGTTGGATGTGCGCGTCGGCGGGCATGCCCGGCTTGAGTTCGTGGCTGGGGTTGTCGATGTCGATCTTGATGCGATAGACGAGCGTGACGCGTTCCTTGTAAGTCTGCACGCTTTTGGGTGTGAACTCGGCGTCAGGCGAGATGAACGAGATGCGGCCGTGGTATTGCTTGCCGGGATAGGTGTCGGTGGTAATGGCTGCGGTCTGGCCCCAGTGGATGGGGCCGAGACCGGT
>JAJZNH010000672.1 GCA_021811745.1 Acidobacteriota bacterium | reverse complement strand
TCGGCCTCTCGCTGGGCGGGACTACGGGATACGCCATCAATCCTGCGCGCGACCTGGGTCCGCGGCTGATGCATGCCATCCTGCCGATCCCCGGCAAGGGCGGCTCCAACTGGCGATATGCGCCAATTCCCATCGTCGGCGATCTGGCCGGCGGAGCGCTGGCGGGCCTGCTGCTCCACTACGCGCACCTGTGATGATCGCGAATTTGCAATTTCGAGCGTTTAGCTCGAATCATGAAAGCTGAGAAGGTGATCCCATGCCGGAAACGGTTTTGCAACTCGATCCACGCGACAATGTCGTTGTGGCGCTGTCCAATCTCGAAGCGGGTGTGACGGTCCAATTTGGCCCGGTGTCCGCAAAGGCTCTCTGCACTGCGAAAGAGAAGATTCCCGCCAAACACAAGATGGCTCTCACGGACCTGAATCCGGGCGACCTGATCTTCATGTACGGCATGGTGGTGGGTGAGGTTGTGTATGCGATTCCGCGTGGAGGCCTGCTGACCACGCACAATATCCGTCATCGCGCCGGCGCCTACTCTGCTACACGGCAGCCCGCGTCGATCGCCACGCCCGATGCCTCGGCGTGGAAGGGCCGCACCTTCATGGGCTACCATCGCTCCGACGGCCAGGTGGGCACGCGCAACTACTGGATTGTGCTGCCGCTGGTCTTCTGCGAGAACCGCAACATCGAGCAGATGCAGGAGGCTCTCGAAGAGGAACTGGGCTATGGCCGCGCCAACAGCCGATATCGCCTTCATGTAAGGCAGTTGATTCAGCAACTCAAAAGTGGAAGCGGGTTGCCTGCGGAGTCTGCTGCGCATGCGGCGGCAGTGGAAGAGCAGCCGCGCGATGGCCGCATCTTTCCCAACCTCGACGGTGTGCGGTTCATCACTCACCAGATGGGATGTGGCGGCACGCGCCAGGATGCGCAGGCGCTGTGCGGGCTGCTGGCCGGCTATATCCATAATCCGAATGTTGCCGGGGCGACGGTATTGAGCCTCGGCTGCCAGAACGCGCAGGCGGGCCTGCTGCTGGATGAACTGCGCGCACGCAATCCCAAGGTCACGGCGACCAAGCCAGTGCTGATCGTCGATCAGCAGAAATCCGGCCGCGAGAGCACGCTGATGCAGGAGGCACTGGACCGCACCTTTGCCGCGCTCGCCGAGGCTAACCGGGCCCAGCGTGCGCCCGCGCCGCTTGCCGCTCTGAGCGTCGGCCTCCAGTGCGGAGGGTCGGACGGCTTCAGCGGCATCTCGGCGAATCCAACAGTCGGCTACGTCTCAGACCTGATCGCCGGCGTGGGCGGCACCACTATGCTTTCGGAGTTTCCCGAACTTCATGGTGTGGAGCAGGAACTCGTCAACCGCTGCGTGAACGATGAGTTGGCGGAGCGCTTCAGCAATCTGATGCGCACGTATGCAGCGCGCGCCAAAGCCTCGCAGTCAGACTTTGCCTTCAATCCCTCGCCCGGCAATATCCGCGATGGCCTCATCACCGACGCCATCAAGTCGGCCGGCGCGGCGCGCAAGGGCGGTGTTGGCCCGGTGTGCGGCGTCATCGACTACCCGGAGTACGTCACCGCGCGTGGCCTCAATCTGCAATGCACTCCGGGCAACGACGTTGAGAGCGTGACCGCGCAGGTAGGCGCAGGCTGTAATCTGGTGCTCTTTACCACTGGCCTGGGTACGCCTACCGGCAATCCCATCGCGCCGGTCATAAAGATCTCTACCAATACCACGCTCTTTGAGCGCATGGGCGACATCATCGACTTCAACGCCGGAGGCATTGTTACCGGCGAAGAGACCGTCAGCGACTGCGCGGAAAAGCTGCTGGAGCTCTCCATCGCCGTGGCCAGCGGCGAGCGTAGAACGTACTCGGAGCTGCGTGGCCAGATCGACTTTATTCCATGGAAGCGTGGCGTCTCGCTTTAGCGCTTCAAGGGAAATGAAAAAGCGATGCAGCGCCAGCACAGGAATGCTGTTGGGGAAAGTGGCTTGGAGGCGATTGTAGGATCAGCAAGATACAATCGTTGGTGACAAGCTGCGCCTGCAGCTCAACGGTTAGCGCAGGGAGAGTCATATTTTTGTGCAGCCTGCAATGATCGTATTTCAAAGGTAATTCCTACAATGCCAAAATCGACTCCAACATCCCGCAGCTTTTCTGAGAATCTGGATCTGCTTGCTGAAGTCGCCGTGAAGGTAGGCCTTGGCCTCCAGCCCGGCCAGGAACTGGTCATGACGGCCTCGCTCGACTCACTGCAGCTTGCCCGCCGCATCACTGAGCATGCTTACCGTGCCGGCGCATCACTGGTGACAACGCTCTACGCGGACGACGAGGCCACGCTTGCCCGTTACCACTTCGCTCCAGACGAGAGCTTCGACCATGCCGCAAAGTGGCTCTACGATGGCATGGCCGCAGCTTTCAAAAGCGGAGCCGCTCGCCTTGCGATTGCCGGCGCAGACCCGGCATTGCTGGCCAACGAAGATGCGGACAAGGTAGGCCGCGCCAATCGCGCCGTCTCACACGCCTACCGCCCGGCGCTGGAACTCATCACCCGTCACGCGATCAACTGGACCATAGTCGCGAGCGCGACTCCGGCCTGGGCAGCGGCCATGTTCCCCGGAGCGGCTCCTGAGGCTGCGCTCGCGCAACTCTGGGAGGCGATCTTCTCTACCAGCCGCATTGACGTTGCCGATCCCGTGGCGGCATGGCGTGCTCACGATGCCAGCCTGCAGCAGCGCGCAGCCAAGTTGAACGAGAAGCGCTACGCGTGGCTCCAATACAAGGGCCCGGGTACTGACTTCCGCCTCGGTCTGGCAGACGACCACCTTTGGCTCGGCGGCGGCACTACCGCAGGCAACGGCATTTACTGCATCCCCAACATGCCTACGGAAGAGATTTTCACCGCGCCTCACAGGGATCGTGCCGAAGGCGTGGTGACGGCAACCAAACCGCTTTCCCACCAGGGAACCATGATCGAGGGAATCCAGGTGCGCTTTCAAGGCGGCAGTATTGTCGAGGCTCGCGCTTCCCGCGGCCAGGAGGTGCTCCAGAAGCTGATCGGCACAGATGAAGGCGCACGCCGGCTGGGAGAAGTGGCGCTTGTTCCGCACGCGTCGCCCATCGCCGCCAGCGGACTCACCTTCCTCAACACGCTGTTCGACGAGAACGCTGCGTCGCATATCGCACTTGGCCAGTCCTACTCCACCTGTTTGCGCGAAGGCGACAAGATGACTGCTGAAGAACTGGCCGCGCGCGGCGCCAATGAGAGTCTCATCCACGTGGACTGGATGATCGGCTCAGCCGAGTTAGATATTGATGGCATCTCCGCTACCGGCGTGGCCGAGCCTCTGATGCGCAAGGGCGAGTGGCTCTGATTTCATCCTCATCGCACAGGGCCGTGGATCCAAAATTGCCAACGTCTTTGGAGGCGGTGTGATCGCCTCCAAAGACAACTGCTGAATCTTACCTCTCCCGATTCTTTGATTTCTTCCGCGCTCTCAGAACGAAAATGTACCAGCGATTTGAATCTCGCGCGGCGCATGTTGTATGGAATGAACCTGCCCAAAGGTAGCGGCCGTCACCTGGCTGTCAGGATTGGCAAATTGCGCATGGTTCCAGGCGTTAAAGAATTCACCCCTAAGCGAGAAGTTCATGGCGTCGTGAATCGGGAAGATCTTGTGTATGCCCAGATCCCAATTGTCAAGGCCAGGGCCCGTCAGGATATCGAAGCCGGAGGTGCCGAAAGACCAGGGGATGTTGCCGGTATTGTGAGGATCGGTCGCAGGGTCCACAAAGCAAGGCGAGTTCACTGACGCCACGGTGCCTGTATAGATCCAATAATATCC
>JAJZNH010000593.1 GCA_021811745.1 Acidobacteriota bacterium | reverse complement strand
TCAGCCAGCTTGCCCTGCGGATCGATGGCGAACGGAAGGGCGATACCGTGGCTTTGCGCGAAGTTTTGCGTGAACTTGAGAAGGTCCGGACGGGTCTCGATGGACATCTGATGGGCGAAGACCGAGTCGCGGTACTCGTTGCCGAGATCCTTGCTCTTCAAGTCAAACCAGCGGGCATTGACGGCTGCCTGAAAGCTCCAGTTATGAAAGGGCAGCGGAAAGTCATGGCGGATCCAGGGAATGTGGTATTTCGCCGCCGCTGCCTTGAGTACCGGGTTGGCCGCGGCGCAGTCCGGGCACTCCAGGTCGTCGAATTCGACGATGGCCACGCGTGCTCCCACGGGCGGGTGCAGGGCGGTGGCATCGTGGACCGGTGTAGTGGCCTGGTCGCCCAACTGGGCGTGGGCCGTGGCGGCTGTCAGAAGCAGTGCTGCGGCAGCCAGGCTCAGGAATAAACCTGCGCGGCGGCGGTTCCAGTGAAATAGGGAAAGATGGTTGAAACGGGACATAGAAATTGGACAGCTCCCTGAAATCATTGTAACGGTAGAGGAATGCGCAGAGTAGGCTAACGGCGGTCACGGCGGCGGGCCGCTATCCATTCACGCCACTTGTAGTCGGCGAAGAGCAAGGCCAGGACCACGATGGCGGCGAGGATGCCGAGGAAGATTTTCATGGCGCTTTCAGAATCGCACGAAGAGCCGGCGGCCGGGAGATGGCTAACCGAAGCGCAAACCAGGTGCTGGCGTTTGACGCGCCGGGTTGGGGGAAATAGGTTGGAAGAGAATGGGCGACAGTCCGAGCGGCCCTAGAAAAAGGAGACTGGATGCAATTCAGGCATTTTTCCCGGATGTGGAAGTGCTTTTTAGTCCTGGCGCTGGCGGGCGCAACCCTGTGTCCTGCGCAGGTCCAGCAAAGTGCGGAGTCATATCTTCCTTATCTGCACCGGTTCGAAAAGGAGATCACCACCAAGGTACTGCCGAACGGGCTGACGCTGATCATCTGCGACCGGCCGGAGGCTCCCGTGTTCAGCTACACGACTTTTGTGGATGCCGGCGATGTGAATGATCCGTCGGGCGAGAGCGGGCTGGCGCACATGTTCGAGCATCTGGCCTTCAAGGGAACGACCCAGATCGGCACCACGAACTGGCCGGCGGAAAAGATTGCGCTGGCCAAGGTTGAAGCGGCCGAGAATGCCTATGAGGCCGAGTATCTGAAGCCGGTGGGACGCAATCCCCAGAAACTTGCGGATCTGCAGAAGGCCTTTCTCGCGGCCCAGGCTGAAGCGGAGAAGTATGTCATCCCCAACCAGTTTACTGAGGTTGCGGAGGAAAACGGCGCTACGGGGCTCAACGCGGAAACCAGTCTGGATGATACGCAATACTTCTGGTCGATGCCGGAGAACCGGCTGCAGCTCTGGGCGTGGCTGGAGAGCGGACGGCTGGCTGATGTGGTTCCGCGCGAGTTCTACAAGGAGCGCAACGTGGTGCTCGAAGAACGTCGCATGCGCACCGACTCTGACCCGATCGGCCGGCTGGTCGAGCAATTTCTCGCGACCGCCTATGTGGCCCATCCATACGGACGCAGCGCCATCGGCTGGCCGAGCGAGGTGAGCCAGCTGACGGCAACCGAGGCGATGGCGTTTCATCGGAAGTATTACGCCGGTGGAAACGTCGTGGTTGCGGTGGTTGGGGACGTGAACCCGCAGACGGATCTGCCCATGCTGGAGAGGTACTTCAGCAAGGTTCCCGCCGGGCCCAAGCCGGAAGACATGACCACGGTCGAGCCGAAGCAGTTTGCTGAGAAGAAGGTCTTCATCCGCGAGAACACACAGCCCTTTTACATCGAGGGCTACCACCGCCCGAGCTATCGCGACCCGGATGACGCGGTCTACGACGCCATCAGCGACATTATGTCGAACGGCCGGGTCTCGCGCCTTTATCGCAGCCTGGTGGAGAAGCAGCAGATTGCCGCCGAAGCGCAGGGATTCAGCCCATTTCCCGGCGAAAAGTATCCCAGCCTCTTTGCCTTTTATGCGGTTCCCCTGCCGGGACACACACCCGAAGAGATGCGCATCGCCATTCACAAAGAGATCGAAAAACTGAAGACCACCGATGTGACCGACGCGGAACTGGAGATGTACAAAACGCGCGCGCGGGCCGATCTGCTGCGCGGATTGGCTGATAACCAGGGGTTAGCCAGCGCTCTCGCCGAGTATCAGACACGCTACGGAGACTGGCGCCAGCTCTTCCTGCAACTGGACCGGGTGGATAAGGTGACCAAGGCGGACATCCGCCGCGTGGCCAACCAGGTGTTCGTTGCCTCGAACCGCACCAGTGCGGAGATTGACACGATACAGCCCTCAACCAGCGAAAAGAAGGATGGAGGTGCACAATGAGGCAGCCGGCGTTGCGAGGTTTCTCCGGATTTCTTTTGGCCGGTACGGCTTTTGCCGCACTTCTGCTGTCTGTCGGCGCGTCCGCGCAGTCCACAGCGCAAGCCAAGCCGTGGGAGCAGATTCCCGTACCCAAGTTGCACGAGTTCAAACCGCATGAACCCATACGCGTCGAGCTGAAGAACGGGATCGTGTTGTTTCTGCAGGTGGATCACGAGCTGCCATTCATTTACGGATCGGTGTTGATTCCGGGCGGATCGCGGGATGTTGAGCCGGCCAGATCGGGGCTGATCGATCTCTATGGCCAGGCCTGGAGGACCAGTGGCAGCGAAAAGATGAGCGGCGACGCCATGGACGACTTTCTGGCGGCCCGCGCGGCGCATATCGAGACCGACGGAGACGTGGACTCGACTTCCCTGAGCTGGGACTCGCTAAAGGAAGATTCGGACCAGGTGTACGCGCTGGCCATGGATTTGTTGTTCCATCCCAAATTCAGCCAGGCAAAGCTGGATCTGGCGCGACAGCAGGAAGCCACCGGTATCGTGCGGCGGAACGACGACGAAGAGCAGATTGCCATACGGGAATCCTCGAAGCTGGTCTACGGCGTGAACAGCCCTTACACGCGGCAGCCGGAGTTGGCCACCATTGCACGGATCACGGTGGCCGACCTGCAGGCATGGCATGACCGCACGCTGCGCGGCAAGCTCATCGTGGGCATCTACGGCGACTTTGACCCGGCAGTCATGGAGGCCAAGCTGCGCGCCACCTTTGGAGGGTTGCCGTCCGTGCAGCCCATGCCCGCGCGCCATGACGTCTTCCCCGGCCCCAAGCCGGGCGTCTACTTTGTCGATAAGGAAGACGTCAACCAGTCGAATGTTCAGATCGTGGGGCTGGGCACCACCCGGCGCAATCCCGATGTGCCCGCGTTGGCCGTGATGAACGAAATCCTGGGCGGTGGCTTCGGCAGCCGGCTCTTCCAGACAGTGCGCACCAAACTTGGGCTCGCCTATGCCGTTGGCGGCGGGTACGGGTTTTCTTACGATCACCCGGCCTCGTTCCGCGTAGTGGTGATGACCAAGAGCGTCTCGACGGTGGAAGCGACCAAGGCGGCGATGGCCGAGATCAATGGGCTTACCTCCAGGCCCTTCACTGAGGTGGAGCTAAAGCGGGCCAAGGACGACATTCTGAACTCGTTCCTGTTCCGTTACGACACCCGGGCCAAGGTGCTTGCCGAGCGGGAACGGCTGGAGTTTTACGGCTATCCGGCGGATTATCTGGAAACCTATAAAGCGGCCGTGGAAAAGGTAACTCTGGCGGACGTAACCGCGGTTGCGAAGAAGTACATCCACCCGGACAAGTTGGCGATTCTAGTGGTCGGCAACGGACCCGAGATCAAGCCGGGGCTGGATGCGCTGAACATGGGGTCCGTGCATCCGGTGGACATCACGATACCGCG
>JAJZNH010000804.1 GCA_021811745.1 Acidobacteriota bacterium | reverse complement strand
CAGCCTGAGGAATTGGAAGGACACGCAGGGCAAACGCCCGATCAGCGAAATGATTACGGTAGCGCAGACAAAGGGCTCGGGCTGGGTTGACTACATGTGGCCCAAACCGGGCGAGAGCGTCTCCACAGTGAAGTCTGCCTATGTGAGAAAGGCAAAGCTGGGCAACGATTGGGTCGTGGTAGGGTGCGGCGTGTATCTTGCCGATGCGCCAAGAGCGAGGAGCGCCGTCACAACGATGACCGCGCCGGAACTGATGGCGCTTGTGAGGGAGGGCGCTTCTTTGCTGGAGGCGCAAGGCGAGGAAGCCTATCCGGAGCTTCGCAAGCAGGATTCGAAGTGGTTCCACGACGGCACGTACTTTTTCATTTGGGATACGGACGACACCAGAGTCCTGCACGCGGCAGATCCTTCCCTGGAAGGGCAGAATGATGCCGAAATCAAGGATGTGCTGGGCAGGCCCTACGGCAGGATGTTTCTGGAAGCGGCCAACAGTTCTGCCGGCGAGGGTTGGGTGCACTATATGTATCCGCAACCCGGCGACATCTTCCCGGCTTGGAAGTCAACATTCGTGAAGAGCGTTACCTATCCGGACGGAACGCAGCACATCATTGGCAGTGGCGTTTACAACATGCAGATGGACAAAGCGTTCATCGAGGATGTTGTGAACCGCGCCTCGGCCGTGGTGGCCGATGAGGGCCGGGCCGGCTTTGTCAAACTGCGCGACAAAACAGGGCATTTTGTTTTTATGGATACGTATGTCTTTGTGCTGACGCCCGAAGGCATCGAGGTGGTAAATCCCGCCCAGCCCAGCATGGAAGGGAAGAACATCATCGACCTGAAGGATGTGAACGGCAAAAAATTGATCCGCGAGTGCGTTGACCAGGCCCAAAAGAACGGCGGCGGCTGGGTGGAGTACTACTGGTACAAGCCTGGCGACAATACTCCCATGCGCAAGCTGACGTATGTGCAAAAGGTCCAATCCGGCGAGGATACCTACATCGTGGGATCGGGGCTGTATACGGATGAGGAGATTTGATCTCCTGCCGCACGCTCAAGGATGAAGGGAAGCGGAGCAGCTCACTTCCGAACGTGGGAAAACCGCACCTGAGCCGCAGAGTCAACGCAGCGGAAACTGTGGCTCAGGCGGGAACCGAAGCGCGTCCGTGGCGCACGTCTCTACCGCGCCGGATGGGAACCGGGGAGTGTGCGAAGTCTGATCAGGCGGCCGCGCCCATGCGGAGGCGCGGGGTCTAAATCGGATCAGCAGGTTCTATCGGGTCACGACGGTGGCCGAAGACGCCGCGCGGATGCGGAAACTGAATGTGTGCCTGTGCAGTGCAAGACAGGCCGTGTGCAGAAGATACGCGAAAATTCGCAGCTATGCCGGGGCCGGCAAGGCCTTCGGTGAGCCACCGTAGGGAACACCGTTATAGCCAAAGTTGTACGATCAGCGCAGAGATATTTGTGTCTTCAGGGAGGGTAAAACGTGTCTGGATGGCGTAAAGTCTTTGCATTTGCGCTGGTGCTCGGCGGAGTTGCGGCTGGGTTGACTTCCCCGGTGGTGTGGGGCCAGATGCTCGAGCCAACCGCGCCATCGTCGGTTCCCAATCCATTGGTGGATACCACGGTGAGCCCGGGCAAAGAGATGCTGTTTAATCTGGAGGCGAAGTTTGCCAAAGACGTAGCTGCGCGCGGGGGTGCGGGCTTTGCCTCGTGGTTTGCCAACGACGCCGTGCTTCTCGGCAATGGTCAGCCACCGGTGGTGGGCCGCGCCGCCATCGCCAAGACGGCGACCTGGTCGCCCAAGAACTACCAGCTCACCTGGACTCCGCTTGGCGCAGTCATGGGACCTTCGGGCGAAATTGGCTACACATGGAGCCACTACGAGGGGCACGGCAAGGATGCGAACGGTAACCCAGTCAACACGAGCGGACGCTTCATTACCATCTGGCGCAAACAGTCCGACGGCAGCTGGAAGGTTGTTTTGGATGCCGGGGCCAATGAGCCCGCCCCTCCCGGTGACTGTTGCCGGATCCCGACCCCGGGGAACCGATAACTTAAGTAATTCAATGCGGACTCCTTCATCTCCATCCGGCAGGTAACCTGGGTGGTAGAAAAAAAGGAGCGAACTGCCCAAATAGTTGCAGAGTCAATAAGCTGCAATTGCCGGATACTGACTTCGGGTGTACGTTTATGATCTCGGTGCCAGTTCCACAGATTGGCGCGTTACGGTTCCCGTCCGCGCGCCCAGAGCTTAGCATCTTAGACCGGACAGTCGATCCGGCCCTCGATGAATTAGCGCAACTAGCCGCCGTCTTGACCAACGCCGACTACGCCTACATAGCTTGGCTCGACTTCAATCGCTTATGGTTCAAAGCGCACTTTGGGTTCAGGGCGCCGGAACAGCCGCGCGCTTCTACTCCCTGCCAGTGGGTTCTGGACAGAGTCGAGCCGCTGCTGATTGCGGATGCGCGCGAGGAACCGCTTTTCCAGCCGGAAGGCATTCCGCTTGCGGGCGCAGCGCACTGCCGGTCCTACGCAGGAGTACCGCTGCTCTCGAGCGGGCGGCAGGCCGTGGGAACGCTGGCGGTTCTGGCGCGCGATCCCGGCCGGTTCCAGTCCGAGCAGTTGGAATATCTGGAGGCTCTGGGGCGGCAGGTGATGACGCGGGTAGAGCTTTACGGCCGCATCCGCGCTCAGGAGCAAGCGCAGCGCGCGTGGCAGCGGACGGAGCGGGCGCTCGCCGTGGAGCGATGTTTTGTGGCCGCGACGCTGGATTCGATTCCGGCGCTGATTGTGGTGCTGGACACCGCCGGCCGGGTGGTGCGTCTGAACCATTCCTGCGCGCAATTGACGGGTCTGACCCTGGCTGATGTAGTAGGCGGCCTGTTTGTCGAGGAAGTGCTCGATGCGAAAGACCATCCCTGGGCGGTGGAAAAAGTGCAAGAGGCTGCGGCAGGGCAAGTTTCCGGGCCGCATGAGACGGCGTGGAGGGTGGCCGGCGGTGCGGGTTCTCCTGGTCTGAGCCGGCGCGTGAGTTGGACACTACGGCCTTTGCTGGGGCCGGACGGCGAGATTCAGTATCTGATCGTCGTTGGGCAGGATGTAACGGATCAGCGCCACAAGGAAATGACCTTGTATTCGAACGAGGCGCGCTACCGGGAGATGGTCGAGAACAGCCTGGGCTTCGTTTTCACGTGTTCGATGGAAGGGCGCCTGACTGCGCTCAACGCGCTGACCGCTGAGACTCTGGGTTACCAGCCGGAGGCTTTGGTCGGGCGGTCGATTTCGGAGCTTATGGATGCGGCCAGCGCTGCCGCCTTCCAGGACTGCCTTCGTGTACTGGATATGTATGAGGGCGAGGAGTGGCAGCGGATCCTGCAATTGAGGCGCAGCGACGGCGTCTATCGCCGGATTGCCTTCCGCAGCCGGCGCGTGCAACTGCCGGGAGAACGGCCATTCGTGCTGAATCAGGGCATGGACATGACCGAGCAGCATCAGGCGGAGGAGGCGCTGCATCTGGCGACGCGGCAGCGTGAGATGATCCTGGAAGCGGTGGGAGATGGTATCTTTGGCATCGACCTGGAGGGCCGGGTGACCTTCGTCAACCGTGCGGGCGCGCGGGCGCTGGGGTACTTGCCCGATCAGCTGGCCGGCCGTGATGTGCACTCGACCATTCACCACAGCCACGCAGACGGCACTCCCTACTCGAAGTCAACCAGTCCCATCCTGCAGGCGCTGCGTCTTTGCGAGCCAATTCGCATGCGGGATGAGGTCTTCTGGCGTAAGGACGGCACGCCGATTCCGGTGGAGTACAGCGCCAATCCGCTGATCGAGGAAGGACGCGTTTC
>JAJZNH010000440.1 GCA_021811745.1 Acidobacteriota bacterium | reverse complement strand
CTGCGCAATAACGTTGTCGAAGAGTGAGAAGCCTTCTTAGTTCTTATTGCTCCCGGCAACCGTATTGTTGGGTATATCCAGAAACGTCTGTCGAGAGAGCCTCCGGAAGTGCCCTTCTTAAGTCACCTCGATGACACCGCGACGTGACAGCGATGGCTCCGGACAGCGCGCTATTCATAGCGTTGTCCGGAACCTCAAAGGTTCTAGGTCTGAAGGCGCACATGGTATGTTATTCCCTCGTGACTTGTTGTAGTTGACGGCACGATTCTTATTACGAAGTTATTGCCTTCAAGGAGAAATGAATTGAGCCTCCAAACGAAGATCTCGCGACGGAGTCTGGCGAAAGCACTTGCAGCAGGCGGAACCATGGCTGGACTCTCTTGCTGGCTCAACACTGATGCAGCGGATGCGCAGCCATTGACCGCGCACGAATGGCAACAGATTCATCCCGGAGTATGGCGGATTACGATCGGGATACCGGAAGAATTCACGCCAGTATCGAGCCGCCTGGTGCCTCCTCAAGCCGATGCCTTCACAAGATTGCCCCATGCAGACAAGAGTCCCACCATGAGCGTTGAAGGCAAGCGAACAGCGCGTGGCTGCACGGTGCGGTTGCCGCTTGGGGCCGGCGAGCAAATTTTCGGCTTCGGGTTGCAGTTCTTGTCCTTTGCCCAGCGCGGCAAGAAGAAGATTGCTCGCGTCAATGCCGATCCAAAGATCGACACCGGCGATTCTCATGCGCCGGTGCCGTTTTACGTAACAACTGGAGGCATTGGCATCCTGGTTGATACCGCTCGCTATGCGAGCTTTTATTTCGGCGATGCACATGCCAAGCCTGCGCATCCCATTGCCGCGGTTTCTGATGCGAATCTCGCTCCGAAATATACAGGCAACTCGAATGAAACCGAAACAGAATTCATCTATGTCGACGTTCCAGTCGCGGCAGGCGTGGATATTTATCTCTTCGACGGCCCGGATATGCTGAGTGCTGTCCAGCGTTATAACGTCTTTTCAGGCGGCGGCTTTATCCCCCCGGAATGGGGACTTGGCTTCTGGTACAGGAATCTGGCAAAGGCCGGCCAGCAGGATGCACTCGCTCTGGCGCGCGAGTTTCGCGATCGTAAGATCCCTTGCGATGTGATCGGCCTGGAGCCGGGATGGCAGTCTCACGCTTATTCCTGCACGTTTGTCTGGGACAAGAAGCGTTTTCCTGATCCGCCGGGGTTTCTGCGCGCAACATCCGATCAGCAATATAAAGTCAACCTTTGGGAGCATGCCTTTACGCATCCTGCTTCGCCGCTTTTTCCCGCGATCGAGCCGTGCTCGGGCGACTTTGGAGTGTGGCAGGGGCTCGTTCCTGATTTCGCCGGCGCTCAGGCCCGCGACGCCTTTGGTGAGTTTCATGGCAAAACGCTGATCGACGCAGGCGTTAGCGGCTTCAAGCTCGATGAGTGCGATAACTCCGATTTCACGGGCGGATGGTCCTTCCCGGAATGCAGCGCCTTCCCATCAGGTATCGATGGCGAGCAGATGCACAGTGTTTTCGGTCTTCGTTACCAGATGGCAATTTGGAACGAATTCCGCAAACGAGGCCGCGAAACCTATGGGCTCGTCCGCTCCAGCGGCGCGCTGGCCACGCCGTACCCATTTGTCCTTTATAGCGACCTCTACGATCATCGGCAGTATATTCGCGCGCTGGTGAACTCCGGCTTCAGCGGGCTGCTCTGGTGCCCGGAGGTGCGGCAGGCTACGAGCGAAGAGGACCTGATTCGCCGTCTGCAAAGCGTCGTATTTTCTCCATTGGCTCAAGTCGATTGCTGGTATATGAAGAGCCCTCCGTGGATGCAGTTGGATCGCGGCAAGAACAATGCGGGCGAACTGCTCAAGGACTGGGAATCGCTGGAAGCGCGCTGTCGCGAAATCATTGGCTGGCGCATGCAGATGATTCCTTATCTTATGGCCGCCTTTCAGCGATATCGCGACGACGGAACACCTCCCTTCCGGGCCCTTGTGCTGGACTCCCCGCAGGATCAAAGGCTCTACCGTGTTGATGACCAATACATGGTTGGTGACCGGATGATGGTTGCGCCTCTCTTCGCGGGTGAAGCAACGCGCACGGTTGTATTTCCCCAAGGCAAGTGGCAGGATTTTTGGACAGGTGAGGCCGTTCCTGGCGGAACAAAATTGTCTCTGCCGGAATCGACCGAGCGCATACCAGTCTATGTGAAGAGCGGAAGCATCGTGCCCTGGGCAGACGTTGGTCTGCATGCGGGCGCTCCCGAATCACGTCGCCTCACTGCGCGCGTGTATGGCGACGGATCGCTGCCATTCACCTTCAATGGCGACAATAGCGCATTGCGGCTGAGTTGGAGAGATGGGCACGGGAGCGCAGAGACAAAAAAATATGAGGTCTACCGCTGGAAGCGTCTGGGGTGATCCGTATGTCCCATGTCCGGAACGCCATCCGGCGAGTGGGCATCATCTTTCGTACCAGATCGCCAATTCAGTGAAGCTCGGTTCCAGAGATCGGTGTGCAGAGAAACGTTCTTCCGGTACTGGCGCACTTTGAGGAATTGCTCAAATTTGTCGTTCAAAGCGAAACCTCCAGCATGCGCTCAAATGTGCTGGAGGTTTCCTTTCTTAAGAACGCCTAAACAGTCTGTTTTCAGATGGATGGTGCGCCCGGAGAGATTCGAACTCCCGACCTAATGCTCCGGAGGCATTCGCTCTATCCAGCTGAGCTACGGGCGCACTCCTTCAGCATACCGCATTTTACCGTTCGGGCGGGTTCCGAGCCCGGCCTGGCGCCTCGGCCGGCAACTACGTTCGATCAGACCCGGAAGACGTTTCCGCTTGAAGAATTTCTCGAAGTTCATCACGTCCTTTTCCGGACTTCAGAAACCCTTCACCCGGCCGCCGGGCTGGAGGCGCGCGCCGCTTCCCGCTGACTGCGCACCTCTTCCATCACCGACTGGATCAATGCTTTGGCGCCCTCCATGCTTTCCAGGATCGCCTGCAAATCGAGCGCGGGCTTGGCCGGGTTGCGGCTGGAGGGGCAATAGACTCCATGCTGTCCCACCAGGATCAGGGCATCTGTGAGCATGTCCAGGGCAACGGCCAGCCGGCCCCGCTCCACGCCCATCATGAACTCGTACCGCTCCAACTCCGCCCGCTTTTCGTCGAAGACATTCATCTTCTCAGCCTAACCGAAAGGGCGGACCGGCCTAAACGTTCAGCTTCCGCATGTACTCGGCATCCAGGCGGAGTTCCTCCATCGGCTCCATATCAAACCGTTCCTGTTCGATGAAGTAGTATTTCACGCCCGTAGCTGCGCGCATGATGGCTCCATAATTCATGTTCCCTTTCCCCATCACCGGCAGCAGCACCTTGCCGCCCGGCTGGCGCACCATATCCTTCACGTGCATAAGCTGGAAGCGCTTGGGTGACAGTTTGAGGTAATCGATCGGGTTATACCCGGCGGCATAGACCCAGCCAGCATCCATCTCGAAGACCACCAGTTCGGGATTGGTGAGGCGCAGCAGTTCGTCATAGACCAGATCGCCGTTAAAATTGGCGAACTCGGGCTGGTGGTTATGCACACCGAAGGTCATGCCCGCCGCCTTGACTCTTTCGCCGACGCGATTGAATTCGCTGGCGATCCAGCGCCAGTCGTCGAGCGTCTGCGGGCCTTTCGCCTGCGGGTTGCGGTGCACTCCACCCGACGATGAGCATACGATGTACTCCAATCCAAGCGTGTGGCCGTAGTCGATCCACTGCTCGAGCTGAGTCTGCAACTGCTTCAGCGTATGGTGCGTGCTCACACAGCGCAGACCAGCCTGGTCCATGGACTTG
>JAJZNH010000997.1 GCA_021811745.1 Acidobacteriota bacterium | reverse complement strand
GAGCCGGGGCCCTCGTCGAACATCTCTTCGTAAAGCTGGCGGACCTGTTCCCGGGCCACATTCAGCGCCCTGCGTCCGGCAGCCGTCGCCGCATAGGTCTTGCGTCTCCTCCCCTCCACGAACTGCGCGCTGGCTCGCAACCATCCGCGCTTTTCCATTCCATGCAGAAGCGGATAGATCGTCCCAGGGCCGAGACGATATCCGTGACGGCCCAACTCCTCAATGATGCCGAGGCCAAAGATGGGCCCTTCAGCCGCATGATGCAACACATGCAGCCGAACCAATCCTATATAGAGTTCCTGATTCCGCCCTCGTGTGGATGGCTTTTGCATCAAGGCATTCTCTCGACTGCCAATCGAAATCGACCTTCCGCGCTGGACCGGCAATTTGGACATTGGCTCTGCAAACCCGCAGTCGCACAAGCGGCTTAACCCATTCTAAAGTGCCCTGCGTGGAGCTTTGCATCCGTGCCAGGAACCTGAATCGCCAAAGCTCCTCAAAAGAGATCGCCCACCGGTGGAAACATCAGCAGCAGGCTCAAGGCGAGCAGAACCAGCGCGACGGTGCTGATGCGCGTGAGCGGGACAGTCCGCTTGCTCCAACTCCGGTCGAAGATCACCCACGCGGCGAGCCAGATAATAATGGCCAATGTCGTGACGCCGGAGAGCGGCCCGGTGGGCTTGTAAAAGATCATCGATTTGCCGAAGGCCGGAATCTTGTCGCCGGCGATCGCAAAGACCGCAAGCACGAACGAGCCAATACCCGCCGCGAGAATGGCCGCAGCACCTGAACCGTTCGGCACAACTGATGGGGAAGTTTCACGAGCGCTCATGGTTCTTCTCCGCTACCTTTCGTTGACCACATGAATGATTGAGCCGCCCTTGACGGGCGCATGATCGTCAATCTCCGCGCCAAAGAAGCAGGCGATTCCGGCGGCCAGAAACGAGACCACCACAAAACACAGCACCGCGTTGCGCAGTTGCCGGTAATGCTTGAGAGCGCCGCCGTACTTGCTTGCTACGCCCGCCGCCATCGTGATCGAAATCGGCGCCAGCCAAGCAACATGCTCTTTCCATTCCATGCCGATTGAGTGCCATGCGCTGGTCGCCGGATTCGACTTGAGCAGTAATTGCGGGAAACCGGCAAGATTGGCAGTTCCCGCCGGAGCAAGAGCGCGATACCACGGATAAACGATGTAAGCGCCGGTGAGCACCGAAAGCCACGCCAGCACAGCCATCGCATTGAGATAAATCTTCAGGAACCTTTCCTCCCGTTCTGTAACCGGAATCCCGGCGTCCGGCGCATAGCGGCGCCATAACTCCACAATGATCCAGGAACAGGCCAGTAGATAAAGCCCGCCGAATCCCATGCCGTGAATCAGCGTCCAGATGGCGCGTGTAGATATCTCCATAGATTCAATCCTCCATTACCGACAAACGATTTCAAGCCAGATGAAGCGCTGCCCCAAGATCCCTTCAGACTTTTAAAAGGTATACATAATGCGGGTAAGCGCGAGGACCGTGTTCGGCGTCGACATGCCGCCGGGGTGCAGCCAGTATTCCACATCCGGCTGCACGGTCAAGCCTTTCCACGCCGCAATCTGATAATAGGCTTCGATTTCGTTCTCGAAACCATGGGTGAAATTGGTCTGCGCGGTCAGCAAGCTGTCACTGAAAGCCAGTCCAATCTCGTCGTGCGGGCGCGAACTCATGGGCCCGGTCCACACCACGCCCGCGCCGTAGTGACGCCGCACTGCCGCAACTGCCGGCGGTCCTGTGCCGAACTGAAAGAACGTCCCCAGCCCGCGGTCAGACGAACCCCTCGGCTGCCACCACTTCTGACTGGCGACCGCGTATTCGCCAGAGGCATCATGCGTGATGCCGCCCGCGAAGCGCCGGAACCTGCCTGTATCACGCCATGCGCCCACTTGTACCTTATAAGTTCGCCCGCGCCATGCGCTCTGCCAGCCCTCTTCAGTCACGTACAAATCGCCACCCGGATCATACGACAACTCCGTAGCGTGGTCGTTCCACATTCCACCCGAAAGCGATAGCCCCTTCACCGGATACACAAATACATCGCCCCCAAAAGCGCCTTTGGGAAAGGTCGGCAGAACGAAGGTGCTGATCGATGCATCAGACGAAAAATTGAGCGAGACAAAGTTCTGTCCGTAGGGAACCGTAAAATACTGGTCATCCACATACATCACCCCGACGCGTGCCTGCACCTTCCCGCTCAGCAGGTCCTGCTGGAACCAGGCGCGGTCCACCGAGGTCTCCTGGTAGGCATCCATGTTGTCGGGATCCTGGAGCGCGGGCATCTGGCGCCTCAGGATACTGGGGCCATTGTGGCTTTGCACGTCGATCATGAAGGTTCCACCGGGCCAGCCCAGAAGCTGCTTCGTGTCGACAGTCGTTGTCACGTCCAGTAAGTCCTGGCCGTCGAAGCCAATAGCGTTGGGCTGGCCACCGGCAGCGACTGTCGAGCCATCCAGTTGCAGCCAGCCGCTGAAAGTGATGCCGTGCTTCTCCAGCGTCGACTTCGCGTTCAGGATCGGATTTTTGGGACGACTCCCGCGCTCATCGCTTCGTCCTGGTGCCGTGGCTGCGGGTGGCAACGCCTGAGATTGCAGTCCCGGAAGCGCCAGAGCAAGGAACACGACCAGCATCAGCCCCATTCCGTGGGCCAAGAGTCCCACCACTCATTTCCTTTGCGTGCTATTGGGGATAGACGGGCAAGAGAATCCCCCCAGCCATCGAGTTTCGATATTGGCACAATGCATTGCAGACCGTCAAGCGTTATCGAAAGTCGATATTTTAAAAGCACCTCGCCCACAGACGTAAGGATTTTCCAGGGGAAAGTCGGCGCCAATTCCCGTGATCGAAAGATTCGCTGAGTACGCAAATAGCGCCTGAGTGCGGGCCAAGACATTGCTGCAGCGAATGGGATATCGATATCCGGCAACAGCCTGTGCTATCGCGAAGTTACGGCTTCGGCAATGCGTTTGACAGGCTGATGTCGATCAGCCGCCCGAGTCATTGACCGTCGCTGTGTTGCCTCAGGAATAGGCTTTTCACGGCCAGATTCGTTACTCTTGAAGAGAAGGCGTTTCATTTTCTTGATCGTAATTTACAGCGCCTTAACGGACCCTGATGAAACCCCGCGTCTCCGATCTCACCGCCATCTCCTTTGCCGTTGCCGGCTTCACCTTCTGGGTGCTGGGCGACAGCTCCATCAAGTGGATCGGCCAGTACGGGCTGCCGCCTCAGGAGGTGGTTGCTTTCATGGGCTTCTTCATGGCCATCACCCTTGCCCTGCAGGCCCTGGTGCGCGGCAACCTCCCCAATCTCCGCCCGCGCTCCGTCGTCCGGCAGTCCCTGCGCGCGCTGCTCGACATGACCAACAACATCTGCGTCGTTATCGCATTGCGCCACCTCTCGCTCACGCTCTTCTACATCCTCGTCTTCACTTCGCCGGTGGTCATCGCCGTCCTCTCCTCGCTCTTCCTCCGCGAGCGCATCACCGCGAAAAAGGCCGTGGCCCTCCTTATCGGCTTTGGCGGCGTGGTCATTGCCGTCGCGCCCTGGTCCCACACCCAGCACATCGATCTCATCGGCCTTGCCAGTTGCCTCGTCTGCGTCGCCTGCTTCTCCGTCAATATGGTCTGGTCACGCGTCCTCACACGCACGGAACCGCCGGAAAGCCTCGCCTTCTGTTCTGGGGTGGTCACGGCCATTGTCGGCATGGCGCTCACAAGTTTCAACGCTCACCCGCTCACGCCTACGCTTTCTCTGGCCCTGTTTCTGATGGGCGCCTTCTGCGCCGCCGGCACACTCAGCTTTTATTTCGCCGTCAAGCACACCGC
>JAJZNH010000066.1 GCA_021811745.1 Acidobacteriota bacterium | reverse complement strand
GGGTTCGCGTGTCCAGATTGCAGGTGGCACCTTGGCGATCCAGTATGTCCGGTCTTGCGGTAGAACTGCGGCGTCAGTGTTGTCCCCTTGCGCGGTGAAGTGGTACCCTTCCGGTGCCTCGTAAATAGGCCTCAAAGGAGTGGTGTAAGTGGAGGAAGTTCTTTCATCCCGCTCGTCTTCCCGGACAAGCGTCTTCCATCGCTCCTGCTTTGCCATGCACACGCGGTTTTCAATGGTTCTGGTGGGGATCGATCCCGAGAGAGCTGAAGCGCTGGCCATCGAGGCGGAGTATGAGCTACGCGCCCAGGAGCGCATGATGAGCCGCTTCGATGTGGAGGGCCCGGTTTCAGACTTGAATCGCCGCGCCGTAAATAGCGCGGTCCAGCCGGCACAGGAACTCTGGCAGATTCTTTCCATGTGCCGCGATTACTGGAACCGCACCCGTGGAGCATTCGACATCACTTTGTGGCCCCTGAATCATCTCTGGCGTGAGCATCTTGAGCGGGGTGAGGAGCCTCCGGAAGAAGCCATCGCGCAGGCCCGCCGCCTTGCGGGATTCGAGCGCGTCCACTTCGATGAGACTGCGCAATCCATCCGCTTCCAGAGCGAAGGAATGAGCATCGACCTGGGCGGATTCGGCAAGGGCTTCGCCCTCGAATCGCTGGCCGGCATCCTGCGCGCGCAAGGTGTGGAGCAGGCGTTTCTGAGTTTCGGCGAGAGTTCCATCACCGTTCTCGGTTCTCATCCTCACGGCCCGGCGTGGCCGGTAGGAATCACCAGCATGTTCAATCCCGGCCAGACGGTTCATACGTTTTATCTCCACGATGCGTCGCTTTCCTCCTCCGGCACCGCGCCCTTCAATCGCATGGCAGGTCCACGCGCAGTAGGGCAAATCATCAACCCCCGCACCGGCCGTCCCATTGAAGGCTACCGCACCATGTCGGTTGCGTCTCCCAGCGGAGTCGAAGCGGAAGTGCTTTCTACCGCCTTGCTCGTGACTCCCAGGCACGAGCGCGTCGAGCTTCTCTCTGGATTTTCCATTACCTCGGCCGTTGAAATTGTTTATCATTCCACCTCGGGAGAATTTGCTCCCGAAATTGAGTGGCAATATGGATCCTGATTTGTCTTCTTCATCTGTTCTCATTGGCCGCGAGCATCGGCGCGATTTTCTCAAGCGTCTTGCGCTTGTCGTGGGCTCCTCGTCACTGCTGGCCGAAATGCCCTGGTGGTCGCCCTTGCGGGCAGCGCCGGTGAGCGATTCGCCGGCTGACCGCGTTCGCATTGGCCTCATCGGTGTCGGCTCCCGCGGTAACGTTCATCTCGCCCATTTGCTGCGCACACCCGGCGTTGAAATCGCCGCTCTATGCGACGACTACGAACCGCACCTGCAGGCCGGCCTGGCGAAAGTGAAAGGCGCAAAGGGTTTTTCCGATTACCGCCAGATGCTCGACATGCCCGGCCTCGACGGCGTTCTTATCGCCACGCCGCTCTATCTCCACGCGCGCATGTGCCTCGACGCGTTTTCCGCCGACAAGAATGTCTTTTGCGAGAAGAGCCTCGCCTACACGATCGAAGAGTGCCAGGCGATTGCCGACGCCCACCGCGGCAGCAACAAGGTCTTTCAGATCGGCCATCAACGGATGTTCAGTCCCGTCTTCCTGCGCGCGTATGAACTTGTGCGCAACGGGACGATCGGACCGGTCACGCAGATCCGCGCCTACTGGCACCGCAACAACAACTGGCGCCGGCCCGTGCCCAGTCCCGACCTCGAACACCGGATCAATTGGCGGCTTTACCGGGCTTACTCCTGCGGGCTCATGACTGAGCTTGCCTCCCATCACATGCAGGTGGCCAACTGGTACCTCGGCGCCTATCCCATCTCCTGTGCGGGATTCGGAAGCATCAATTACTGGAAGGACGGACGCGAAGTCTATGACAACGTTAATCTGGTCTACCGCTACGCCAACGGTACCAGCGTCGTCTACGACTCGATGATCAGCAATCAATTCTATGGCATGGAACTTCAGGTCATGGGCCCGCGCGGAACCATCGAGGCGGAACGAGGAAGGATTTATTCGGAGAATCCTCCGCCCCCGGCCGGTATCGTGCAGCTCATCAATGGAATCGAGCATGGGTTCTTCGACACGGTGCCTATCGGCGGGCCCAGTTGGGTGCCCGACCTGAAGAAAGACGTCAGCGGAGACCCGCTCGTGGATGAGAAGATTACCGACGACGGAACCGCCCTCGAGTTGGCCGCCTATGCAAACTCGATTCGTCAGGGCAAGCCCATTCCCGGAATGATGGAGCAGGCCTGCAGAGCCGGCGTGTGCGTCCTTATGGGAGAAACGGCCATGGAACAGCAGAAGGAGATCGCCTGGCCGGAAGGATTCAGGATATGAGAGATATTGTCATCTCGCAGCAACACATCCGCCGCGAATTGCAGATCTTTTTCGTCTGCATCCTTGTGGCTCTTGCCGTCAACGTCTACTCCATCGTCCACTTCAAAACACATTGGACGGAGCTGTTCACTACCTTTCACATCACGCTCGCTGTCGCGGCCGCACTTTTCGTGCTTCTGGCCTTGCTGCGCGGCATCGCCGTTTGTGGCAAACGGATTCTACGGCGCAAGGCGGGAACGCCGGGAGCGGAGCAGGCAGGACTTTCGCAAAAGGCTTAGGGCGGCCAGACGAGGGCAAGCTCGAACCGTGTATCCCGTGGATTCTTCCGGTGGCTGGAAATTGCTGCTGAGAGAACACGGCGAATCCCTCAGCCATAGCGCAAATGCGAAAGAGCGGAATCCTGAAGAAGCGCTGCGAGATGATGCCGTAGCTGCAACGGCTTGCCCCGATGCAGGGAACAACTGCTCACCTGGGCGCATCATCCCCTCCCGTTTCACTCTCAGACGGTGGATCTTGGCTCTTCAAGCTGTCGTAGCATCTCCGCTGCGAACAGGTGGTTGGGATCTTCAGTGAGCGCGTCGCGCAGAAGTGTTACGGCCTTCGCGCGATCACCGAGGCCTTCGCTGGCCAGAGCATTCAGCAGCAATGCCTCGACGCGGTTGCGCTTGCTCAGGTCCTCGTGAAAGAGAAGCATGGCCGGCAGCGATGTGGCGAAGTAATCCACCTTGGGTTCACGCATCATTCTTTCGGCAGAAACTTCCGCCATCTGTGCCAGGACCGCAACGGCGCGCTGCTCATCGCCCAACGCGCGCAAGGCGAGCGCCTGATAGTAAGAGTGCATCCCCACCTCAGGCAGCGGAGCTGCGGCAGCAGTCCAAAAGCCGTGGGCTGAACTCGAATCTCCGAGTTGCCGCGCGGCCATGCCGGATAAATAATCCAGATCGCGCTCCAGCGTCAGCAGGTGTTTGCCCTCGCCCAGATTTTCCGGATAATGCCGCGCCGCCTCAAAGTGGCGCAATGCTTCGGCGCCTTCGCCGGCCTCCAGCGCCGCTTTGCCCAGCGCGCGATGCGCATTCACATATTGCGCTGACACCAGGCCCTCCCCGCCTTCCCAGGGGCTGAAGCGGCGCCGGTCCAGGTTCTCCAGCGCTATTTGCCATTGCCGGGTTTGGTTCAGGAGAGTTGTATGCTCCACTGTAAGATCGTCGCGTTGTGCAACAAGCGCGCCGTGCTCTTCGAGGAAACGCAGGCGCTCTTCTGGAGTCGCCAGGCCGGCTCTCTTCTTCAACTGGTCCCATTCGTACAGCAGACGCGCATCGGCCGGATTGGCTGCAAACGCGCGCTCGTACATGCGATCGGCGGCTTTCGCATCGTGGAAAAAGTTGAACTCTGCGATGCCGAGGTTGCGCCAGGGTATGGAGAACCCCGCGTCTAACTCGATCGAGTTGCGCCAGCAGCGAATGCCATCTT
>JAJZNH010000949.1 GCA_021811745.1 Acidobacteriota bacterium | reverse complement strand
TCAGGCGGTTATCGAAAATGTCATTTTCGCTTACCCGATGCGCGGCATGGTATGACCTGGCCGGGTCCTCAATAAGAATCCGCGGTTCCAGCTTCGGCCGATTCTCCTTGCCGATCCAGGTCAATTCGAGTTTAGGTTTCTGATTGGCCATGGGCGATATTTTACGAGAAAAATCCTGTGCGGCCAGCGGTCTGTAGGGGGTGGGTTAAGTGTCCGGCCCGATTATCCCTTCATTACCCCCCCGGCGCAGCCACCACTCCGGCGTCAGTTAAAATCTTGACGTAGTCTCCATATTGGAGTGGGCAATCGATCAGATCGTTGAGTTGATTACGGGTGAGTCGAAGTTGTCTCGCCATTGCGCTAAGTAGAGGATCACCGATCTCCTTCTCGCCATGGCTGATTTTCGTGTAAATCATGGTCTTCTTGCCTGCCACGAAGAGCCTGTAATAAACGTGGTCGCTATTTGATGTTTGGAAGCCTTTTCTTTTGAGGGCCGCCGCTACTTCCTTTGCAGGTTTAGGCATGTGTTGCTGCCCCCGCAGGCTGCCTTACGATCTGACGAAGGCGCACGCGTAATTCACGCGCCTTGGCATCAAGCTTGTCTTCCTTTTCCTCCGCGATATCCTGGTAAGCGATGACGAAGGCTGCATTGAGTTCGCGGAGTGCGTCCTCGCGGCGGCCCTCATATCCCCAAAGGTTCAGCTCCGGTTGGTGGTACACCCAAAGCCCCTCCACGTACTCAATGTTGACCGTAACGGGCGTGCTGAGCAAAAACACTCTTCCACCGTGCTCGAAGCGGCCCATGCGAAGAGGCTCCATACTCACATGCTCAACATTTGTGACCTCATGGATTTTTGCGATATCGCCGCGTTCATTAAGCGTTGCGAATCCTGTAACTTCGATGGAGGAACCGGCAATAAGGTTGGCAATCTGGTCACGAAGCGCATCTCCATAAAAACAATCAATGTCACGCTGTCGCCATCGCACCGTGATTTTATCATCGCCCGCATCGACGCTGATTTTGATCAACTGGCCTACAAGTGTCGCCTCTTCCACGTCGGCTGCCTGGTCGCTGCCGGAAAGATAACCTTTTAACCGCTGGCGCATTTCGGGGCCGAATTTTATCAACGGGTGCCGATCAGGTTTGCAATTTCCGAGTGTGATGGTGTATTGATCCCCGGTGTTGGGCATTAATGACTCGAGAGCCCGGACGAGATAATCGCGGTGATAAGGTGGAAGACTGACGGACGTAACCTTATCTTTCTGGATTGCATCGGCGACATCAAAGAGTATATCTACCGCTCTTTCGCTGGTATCCGGACTCGGATGCAAAACTGGATCCACCGCTAATTCGGCCTCAATGGTCAAATCACTGTGATGGGAGGCGGCAAAAGTCAGTTCCGTCGAAGGCCGGAACCGATTAGACCATGCCCCACGCCGTCCACCTGTATAACCGACGGCGGCCGCAGCCGCATGAAACATGGCCTGCTGGAGCGCCATTAACTTGGAGGCTACAATTGTGAGCGGCACCGCGCCACCAAGGAAGCTTTCTCCGGTGAAAGAGAGTCTTAATTTGGTGTTCTGATCGGTCATGTTTATCCTCAACCAGTCCATTTTATTGTATCTGTACGGATGAAAAAAGTCATCCATATGATTCCGAGCATCTTCAACTCGGGACGCTCCCGACAGCGCCCAGGGTGCTTGCATTCAAACCAACCTCCACCGGAAAGCCACCACCGTACTGGCGCTTGTGTTCTGTGTCAGCTTGGCTTCGATCTGGGCGATCAGGGCTTCGCGGCGCTGCTCGACAGCGTCCTGGGCGTCAAACAATGACTTGCGCTTGGCGTTGCGCTGTGCCTCCAGCGCTTTGATTTGCTTCTGGCCGGCGAGCTTTTCCTCCAACGTCGGCGCCAGCCTGGCCGCACCTTTGGCTTCCTTGATCTGGCGGTCGAAGTCCTTGATCTCTCGTTCCAGCGCAACCTTCAGGTCCTCCGCCCAACTGTCCAGTTTGATGGCCTCGGCCTCGAATATGCGGCCGTTGCGCTCGGAGATTTCCCGGCGAATCGCCGCTTGCCTGCGTTCAAGCTCGGCCTGGAGGGTGGCGTTCGGGGTGTTGGCGGGTAGTTCCTTCGTTGCCGCGCCCGGTAGGGAGAAAAACCACCGCGCCGCATCTTGGCCGATGATTTGGCCGGCGTCCGTGATGCCCGCGACCAGAAGATGGTCTTCGGTCTGGCTCAGGGATTCGATTGTGAAGAGTTCCACGCGCAGCTCGCCGGTCTGGCCAACTAGCGGCTCGATGGCGGCGATCTTCTGGGCCGCGGTGGAATAGTCGAATGTGATCTCCGCGTAGCTGACCTGGCGCGCCTTGGCGCGTTCCAGAAGGCGCTTGGCCAAAGGATGCCCAAGGCGATAGAGGTGGGCTTCACCGGTTCGGCGGGGCAGTTCATAGAGACCCAGAGGTATTTCCGTCGCTTCCGGGAACGGATTGGCGCTAAGACGGAACGCGCTTTCGCCGGGAAGAAACTCGGCGTGACTGTCCAGTTCGAAGCGTGTCAACTGCATGAGCATGCGCTCGTAACGATTCAGATAATCGCGGCTTTGGCCCAGGTTGACCCGCAGTTTTTCGTGGACTTCCGCGTCGAAGTTCTCCAGAAGCTGCTGGCGCGTCTGCGTCATGGCGTCATTGATCTGGCCGCTCAATTCAAGCTGCAACTTGTCGAATGATGCCTTGATTTCGTCGGGCGTCCGGCAGCGTTGATAGATGGCAGCGATGCGCTTCTCAAAATCAACCCCGGATTCGATGGTCCCCAAGACTTCGTCGCTGGCTCCAAATACCCCTTCAAAAAGGGAGAACTTTTCCGCCAACAACTGGAACACGCGCTGGTCAGCCTCGTTATTTTTGTTCAGGAAGTTAACCACCACGACATCGTGCTTTTGCCCGTAGCGGTGGCAGCGGCCGATGCGCTGCTCAATGCGCTGCGGATTCCATGGCAGATCGTAGTTCACAACCAGCGAACAGAACTGCAGGTTAATGCCCTCGGCACCAGCCTCCGTGGCGATCATGATCCGCCCGGACTCGCGGAAATAGTCCACCAGAGCGGCACGCATATCGGCCGAACGTGAACCCGTCACACGGTCGGAACCAGCGTGCCGTTGGGCCCATTCGGCATAAATGGCCCGGGATGACGGATCGCTATTTGCCCCGTTGAATAGCACAACGCCTTCGCCGTAGGGGCTATCGGCCAGGACGCGCTGGAGATATTCCTGCGTACGCCGGGATTCCGTGAAGATGATGGCCTTCTGGGCCGCACCCAATCTTGTGGCTTCGGCAAACGCACGGTCGAGCGCTTTAATTAGCGCCCGGCCTTTGGCGTTGTGGGTAATCGACACTGCCAGCGAACGAAATTCCTCAAGATCGGAAATCTCCTTTTCCAGGGCCGCCCGGTCTTCCGCGGACAGTGGCGTGGTGTCGGCCGGGTCATCGCTCCATTCTTCGGCCGTCTCACCAAGCGCCTCGTAATCACTATCGAGTTGGTCCGCCAACGGTTCGGCAGACTCGTGGTGGGCAAGTTTGGCCTTCAGGCGATTAATCAAAGTGTCCAACGCGCCGGCAATGGCGAAACTGGACGAAGCGAGCAATTTCCGCAGCACCAAGGTCATCAGGGACCTTTGGCTCGCCGGCAGCGCTTGGAGATTGTTGCGTTGCAGGTATTCGGAAACGAGGGTGTACAGGCGATCTTCGCTCTGGTCCGGCGTAAATTCCTGTACCATCGGATGACGCACGGTGAAGGGAATGTAGCTGGTCACCTGGCGGCGGAGCGTCCGCTGGCAGAATGGTCTGAGCCGGCGTTTGAGCGCACGGAACACAGTTCCGTCGTCG
>JAJZNH010000751.1 GCA_021811745.1 Acidobacteriota bacterium | reverse complement strand
CCTCAATGGCGCGCTGGATGGCCTGCTCGGCCAGCCCGGCCATCACCAGAAGGTTTTCCTTCAAGTCTTCCAGGCTCTGTTGAAAGCGTATGCGTGTCATCCGAACCTGCCCGTGATGTAATCTTCAGTCCGCTTATCGCTGGGGTTGGTGAAGATCTTGTGCGTCGAGTTGAACTCCACCATCCGCCCGTTCAGAAAGAAGCCCGTCATTTCCGCCACGCGGGCAGCCTGCTGCATGTTATGCGTGACGATCACAATAGTGTACTGCGATTTCAACTGGAAGATGAGGTCTTCAATCTTGGCCGTGGAAACCGGGTCCAGCGCCGAAGCCGGTTCGTCCATCAGCAGCACCTCAGGGTCCACGGCCAGGGCGCGGGCGATGCACAGCCGCTGCTGCTGCCCGCCGGAAAGGCTGGCTCCGGACTTCTTCTTCAGATCGTCCTTGACTTCATCCCATAACGCCGAATTTTTCAGAGATCTTTCGACAATCTCATCCAGCGCACGCCGGTTGGTGTAGCCGTTCAGCTTGAGCCCGGCGGCTACGTTGTCATAGATCGACATGGTGGGGAAGGGATTGGGCCGCTGAAACACCATGCCCACGCGGCGCCGGATCTGCACCGGGTTGGCGTCCTTATAAATGTCCAGGTCGCCCATCAGCACCGTGCCCGTCACGCGCCCGATCGGGTTCGTCTCGTGCATCCGGTTCAGGCAGCGCACAAAGGTGCTCTTGCCGCAGCCGGACGGGCCGATCAGCGCCGTCGCATGGTTGGCCGGTATGTTCAGATTGATGTCCTGCAGCGTGTGATTGGATCCATACCACGCGTTCAGGTTGCGCACTTCAATGCTGACGCCCACTTAGCTAGCTCCCTTCAATACACCGCGGCTGGTCACGTAGCGCACCAGCGAAACCGCCAGCACAATCAGGACGATCAAGACCAGCGACCCTGCCCACGCCAGCCGATGCCAGTCATCGTAAGGCGAAAGCGCATATACATAAATCTGCAGCGGCAATGCCTCGATGGGCTGGCTCAGCTTCGTGCTTGTATAAGGATTGCCGAAGGCGGTGAAGATCAATGGCGCGGTTTCTCCGGCCACGCGGGCAAAGGCCAGCATGCAGCCGGTGATGATTCCCGGCGATGCCGTCTTCACCGTGATTGACAACACAGACCGCCAGTTGGCGACGCCCAGCCCCAGGGCCGCTTCGCGCACCGCCAGCGGCACCATCAGCAGCATCTCTTCGCTGGTCCGGCAAACCGTGGGAATCATCATGATGCCGAGGGCCACGCCGCCTGAAAGGGCGGAGAAGTGACGCTGCGGAAGCACGATCAGCGAGTACATGGCGAGTCCCATGACGATCGACGGTACGCCGTTGAGCACGTCGGCGGTAAACCGCACGGCATTTGCGAGTTTGGTTCCGCGCCCGAACTCGGCCAGATAGATGCCGCCGCCGATTCCAATGGGAACGCCGATGGCGCTGGCCACAGCCAGCAGGACGCCGGAGCCCACAATGGCATTGGCCATGCCGCCGCCCGGCTCGCCTACCGGCGCGGGCACCTGCGTGAAGAAGGCCAGGTTGACCGAGCGGGCGCCCTTGTAAATCAGGTAGGCAAAGATCGCCACCAGTGGCGCCACCACGAGCAAGGTTGCCAGAATTGCCAGCCCGGTGACTGCTCTATCCGTCACTGCCCGCCAGCGCGTTCTCAGTTTGTATTCGCTCGGCACCCCACCGCCTCCGGTCTTTTCCCCAGTTCCCGCGGAACTCTGATCTCCGCCTTTATCGCACCTGTGACGGCGCGCCCCGAGTCACACCCCACACCAGCAGCCGGGCAAAGGCGTTCACAATAATGGTTACGACAAACAGCGCCAGGCCAATCTCAATAAGCGCGCTGCGGTGCACATCGCTCACCGCCTCGGTGAATTCGTTGGCGATCACGGCGGCCATCGAGCCGCCATTCGAGAGCAGAGAGGAATGTATCTCCGGCGTATTTCCAATCACCATGGTGACGGCCATAGTCTCGCCCAGGGCGCGGCCCAGCCCCAGAATGATGGCGCCGACGATGCCGATGCGCGCATTCCGCAGCACGCCGATGCGGATCATCTCCCAGCGCGTGGCGCCCAGCGCCAGTGCCGCTTCGCGCTGCGCATGCGGAACGGCGGTCATCACTTCGCGCGTCAGCGAGGAGATGATGGGCAGAATCATGATGGACAGAATCACGCCACCGGCAAGAAATCCCAGGCCGGTGGGATTGTCGCCGTTGAAGAGACCGGTCCAGCCCAGCGTATTGATCAACAGCGGATTCACGTAATCTCTGAGCAGCGGAACCAGCGTATACATCGCCCACAACCCATAGACAATGCTGGGAATGGCTGCCAGCAACTCAGTGAGAAAGGCGAGCGGGCCGCGAAAGGAGCGAGGGCACATTTCGGTGAGGAAAATCGCCATGCCGACGCCCAGAGGTACGGCGAACAGCAGCGCCAGAAACGAAGTGACCAGGGTGCCATACACGAACGGAAGCGCGCTGAAGAGTTCGTTCACCGGGTCCCAGTACATGCGCTCGCCGGTGATCGGATTGACGAACGATTTATAGAAGAAGCCCAGGCCGAACTTTTGCCATGCCAACTGCGAACTTACCGCCAGTCGCCAGGCAATCAACCCGACGATGGCGAAGATGCTCAGGGCGCAGAGCAGCATCAGCCACGAAAATGCACGATCCGTGATTCCGGAATTCCCGCGCGAGAGCAGAAACTGTCGAACCTCTGAGACTACGGCTGAGTCCGTCTCCCCCGGGGACTGCTCGTCTGGAGACTCCGGTTCAGGCTGAAGGCGAGCTCTTGGGATGCGTATCTCAGGCACGTGAACGTTCACCAAGGGTAGGCTACCGGGAAATTGTGAATAGAAAGTTACAAGCGTGCGAAATCAAGCGCATACGGCAGCAATTTTCCACAATCGAGGGCGGTCGGCAAGGGTATTTGTCGTTTTTGCGCAGGCTGGATTTGAGGCGGCAGGTTCCGGCAGGCGGCCTACGCCCCGGGGGAACGGCCGAATAAGCGGCACCGGACAGGCCAACGCAAGCTGATCGAAGGGCCCTTGCTGCGCAGACGAAGCTGTGGAGGCTGATCCCGATTCAAAAGCTACTTCCGCGGGCCGCGGCCCATGAAGCTCGGCACGGTGGCGAGGAGTGCCTGTGCAAACCGTTACATTCGAGGGATTTCCTCGCTCCTGCGTTCGCTCTGGAGCTTTCCGCGCGGCGCAGGATTCATCTTCGCGCCCATTTACACTTGAGGAGTGATGGCCGAAGAAAAAGAACTGCGTTACGATCCAGCTTCAATTGAGACCAAGTGGCAGGAGCGCTGGGCTGCCGACCCCAAATTGTATGCGGCCGAGCCCGCTTCCTGCGGCAAGCCCAAGTATTACGTGCTGGAGATGCTGCCCTATCCCAGCGGACAGCTGCACATGGGGCATGTGCGCAACTATTCGATTGGCGACGCGCTGGCGCGGCATATGTGGATGCGCGGTTACAACGTGCTGCACCCGATGGGTTGGGACGCCTTCGGGCTACCGGCGGAGAATGCAGCGCTCAAGAACAATACGCCTCCGCGCGAGTGGACGCTGGCCAACATCGCCGCCATGAAGCGGCAGATGCAGCGCCTCGGCCTGGGCTACGACTGGGCCACCGAAGTGACGACCTGCCTGCCCGATTATTACCGCTGGAACCAGTGGTTCTTCCTGCGCATGTACGAGAAAGGGCTGGTTTACCGCAAGAAGAGCAAGGTGAACTGGTGCCCGGAGTGCGCCACCGTGCTGGCCAACGAGCAGGTTGTGGACGGTTGCTGCTGGCGTCATGAAGAGACCACAGTGGAGCTGCGCGAGCTGGAGCAGTGG
>JAJZNH010000150.1 GCA_021811745.1 Acidobacteriota bacterium | reverse complement strand
CGCACTTATGCAAACCCTGCGGGTTTGCGCGCGGCCCCTCGCCGGGGCAGGCAAGAAAGGAAGCATTGGCGGCTGTGGCGATCTATCATCTCTCGGTCAAGACGGTGAGCCGTTCGAGCGGTCGCAGCGCGGTTGCCGCTGCTGCCTACCGCTCCGGCATTCGTCTTGCCTGCGAGCGCGATGGACGGACGCACGATTACACACGCAAACGTGGCGTTGTGGAATCGTTCATCGTCGCGCCCGCCGGTGCCGAGGCGTGGGCCTCGGACCGCTCGGCCCTGTGGAACCGGGCCGAAGCTGCTGAGACGCGAAAGAACAGCACGGTGGCGCGTGAATACGAGCTTGCCCTACCAGCCGAGCTTCCCGAGGGGGAGCGTGTGGCGCTGGCCCGGCGGTTCGCGGAGACCGTGGTTGAGCGGTTTGGCGTGGTTGCGGACGTGGCGTTGCATGAGCCGCACAGGGAGGGCGACGAGCGGAACTGGCACGCGCACATCCTGACCACGACACGGGCGGCGAACGAGAACGGGCTAGGGGGCAAGACGCGCCAGCTCGATGACCGGGCGACCGGCCCGGCGCTGGTGGAGGGGCTGCGGGAGGTCTGGGCCGAGCAGGTCAACGCGGCCCTCGAACGGGCCCGGGTGACGGCGCGGGTGGATCACCGCAGCTTTGCCCGGCAGGACGCCGAACGCGGGCACGATCCTCGTGACCGGATCAGGCCGCCGGGTGTTCACCTTGGCCCTGCCGCCACAGCGATCGAGCGCCGTGCGGCCCGTGAGCGGGTGCGGGGCCTGTCGGATGATGCCGGGGTGATGGCGCGCCACCGTGCCAAGCAGTTACGGGGCGCTAGCCGGCGGGACGCGATGCGCGAGGAACGGAGCGAGCGTCATTTTGAGGTCGCCCAAGCCCGTCTGGAGGCCCGTGAGGCCGTCAGCGAGGTCGTCCAGCTTGAGGCGGAGCGGGAGCGGCGGGTAGCCGCAGCAGAAGCCGTCCAGAAGGCCGCCCAGGCCGCTCAGCGGGCAGCGGAGAGGGAGAAAGCGCAGAAGGCTGCTGAGGCTGTGTGGCGGGAGGTCTTGGATCGTCAGTATGCGCAAGAGCCTGCCCCGCCGCCAGCAATCACGCCCGAGCGGCGACGGCAGATGGAACCGTTCGTTGAGCAAATGCGACAGGCGGAGCTTCAGAAGCTGAACCGACAGATGCAAGACGCGACCGAAAAGAGCCGGGATATGCAGACTCGGCTTGGATGGGCGGTAACAGGCCGGGAAAATGCGAAAGAGGCGCTTACCAAAGCCAAAAGCTGGGAAACTACAAAGAAAACGGAGTTGGAAGATGCTGAGAAGGAACTCAAAGACCTCCGCAAATCGCGATTGAGGACCTTGCTGCATAATTGGAATATCTGGCGTTCGGAGGAGCTACAGAACGCCAAGAACGCGGCCAGCACCGCGGAGAAAGATTACAACCACGCCTGCTATTTGACGGGCAACGCCCAGACGGAATTCGACAAGCAGCTAACCCCGGAAGCGGAGCAAGCGAGAAAGCAAGCGATCAAGGATCAGCAGGCCCTCGAACGCGATAAAGTGGCGGAGATCGAGGCGGCGCGACAGGCGCTAAACAGCCCGGAATGGCAGCGGGAGGCCGAGCGACAGGCCAGTCACATGCTGGATGTGCATGAGATCGTGAGTGCCGGGAAGGTTGAGCGGAGTTGGGGGCAGACCCGGTTTAGCCATCCGCCTGATCTGTCAGCGCAGGAGATCGAGCGACGTGATGTGGTGCTGGCCGAGCAGCCGGAGGTCACCAAAGCCGTGATGGAGAAAGTCGCGCAAGAGCAGGACCGTGGGATGGACTACGAGCCGGACTAGCTGTCAGGCCAGAAGCCGCCATCAATGATTTGTTCGAAGGACCATGGGCACGCTTTGGGGAAGGCGGCGCGGTCAAGGTCGGTTTCGCGTTCGGCGGCGATGATGGCATCGCCATAGGCTTCCTCTGTTGCCTCCGACAAGCTGGATTTCAGGCTTGGGTTATCACGCATGTGACGGATCACCTGGCGGCGCTGTTCCTCGACGGTCAGCCGCCAGCTCTTGGTCCGGCGCTCCGGCTGGAAGCGCCATTTGAGCATATGGGCCAGCAGCACGGCGAGGCGGCTAATGAGTTCGCGCTTCTCGGTTTTGCCCATGCTCTCGATTTCCTCGGCAATGTGTTCAATGTCAGCCTGTGTCAGCTTCCCAGCGCGCAGAAGCCCGGCCTGTTCATTTGCCCATGCGTAGAAATCTTGATCGTAGAGATTGGCGCTCATGCTGGCTCCGGGCGTAGTTGGATGACCTCAGCCTTGTAACGTTCGACGGCCTCGCCGTGGTTGTCGATCTTCCCCCGGAAAGCACCTTCCGGCGTCACAGTGATGAGCTTAGTGCGGCCCCGCTTCACTCGGCTGATTGCGCCGACACGTTCGAGAAGAGCTAGGGTTTCCTTCATGTTTTGTGGTTTAACCCCCCGCATCTCTGCGAGATCGGCAGCGATTTTTGTGCACGCATAGCCCTGCCATTCGAGGTGCCGGGTGATGAGTAGAAGGGTCGCAAGGGCAGCGTCACGCTCTGCCGGGGTGGCGTTCGTTGCCATCAGGCGGGCCTGCACGGCGTCGATGTACTGGTGTCCAAGGCTCACGTTACCGCCTCCAAAGAAGTCAAACTCTAGCTGAACTGGGCGTTCGGCCATAGCTTTTAAGCCATGGCCGAGCAGCCTTGCTTGTGCTGCGCGGGCTGGATCGCGCTCGCCAAGCGCCGCCTGGTCAACGAGCAGAGCGGCCTGACCGTAGGTTCCTCGTCGGCGAAGCTGTCGTGCGGTCAGATCCTCGACCGGCGCGGCCGGGCGTGAGCGTGCCTGCTGACCGGCCAAAACCTCGGCCAGTGTCCGGGCGGGCGCACCTGCCCGCCGGTTGGCCTCCTGCGTCATCTGGGCGAGGCGGATATCGTCATCCGAATATCCCCGGCGACGCAGTTCGGCAGTGGTTACAGCCATGGGCGCGACTCCTGATAGTAATCTGGTGGATTACTAAAGTAATCTGGTGGATTACAATCGGTCAAGCAATTTCAGGCGCAATCCGGCAGGAAACCTAGGTTTTTTCCGAAAATCGTCCGGCGGTATCCTTATCCTAAGAAGATTTAGAAGAAAGAAGCGGAAAATCGCGGTGCGATTTGCCCATGATTGGCGGCCCTGACGGGCCGCACTGGTGGGGTTGTCAGGGGCCTCAGAAAGCCGCCTGAGATGGCTGTCAGGCCAGCAAGTGGCTCAGGGGGACGATGCGGGGAGGTCCGGGGCTTACTCGACCGTCTGGGGCGGCTCAGAAGGCGGCTGGTTGACGCCAAGGGGGTCAGGAGAGGGGGAAGGGACCAACCAGCCCTCAAACGCCTTCTGATCCTGTTCACGGACCATCCGAGCCATGAGAGCGGTGATCACCTTGGAGAAGCGATCATCCTTCCCGGCGGCATCGATGAGCAGCCCGCCGAGGATGACCTTGCGGCGCGTGTCCAGCCTGCGGGCCTGCTGGCTCGCCCGCGCTTCCAGATCGGCCAGCCTCGCCTTGGCCTGCGCAGCCCGCTTCCGGGCCGCCTCAATCTTGGCTTCGAGATCACTGGCCATCAGTAACCGACCCCTTTGCTATTCAGCGGCAAATGTGTAGGGGCGAACATATTCTCCCCATTAAATTTGACCGGCGGTGCAGCTAATTCGGATTCAGACCATGCGATAGTAGCCGCGTGGCAGTTCGCATTACCAGCCGATACGCTTTTACACTTTTTAAGTGTCTTCTGTAGCGCATGCGGATGTTTTTTGAACCACGCGACTGAGTGTGGGTGTGAGCAACCGGAGAGGCTGGCAGCGAGGATAAGACCGGCGGCAA
>JAJZNH010000947.1:1249-3893 GCA_021811745.1 Acidobacteriota bacterium | reverse complement strand
CGCCCCAGAAGAACTGGTAGATCGCGTTGGCCGCATCATCATAGCGGTAGTTTTCGAGCGATTGGTTGACCTTGGCCGCGGTTGCATGGAGTTCGGCGACGATCCAGCGGGCTTCGAGCGGGGCATCTTTGGCAACCGCGGGCATGGAGCCGAGCGCGGAGGGATCGACGGCGATACCAGCCTCTGCCGCTTTATCCACATTCATAAAGATGAACCGCGCGGCGTTCCAGATCTTGTTGGCGAAGGCGCGGTAGCCTTCGGTTCTGGCGACGTTGAAAGCGATGTCGGTGCCGGGCGAGGCCATGGAGGCCAGCGTGAAGCGAACCGCATCGGTGCCGTATTTCTTGACGATCTCGATCGGGTCGATGACGTTGCCCTTGGTCTTGGACATCTTTTCGCGGTTGGCGTCGCGGACCAGTGCGTGGATATACACCTCCCGGAACGGCACCGACTCGGCAAGAGAGCGCGGGCTCCCGTCGGGCATCGGAACGTCGGCTGCGAACCAGCAGCCGAGCATGATCATGCGGGCGACCCAGAAGAAGAGAATGTCGAAGCCGGTGACGAGGAGGCTGGTGGGATAGAAGGCGTCGAAGTCCGCGCGATCTGTTGTTCCCTCCCATGTCTCAGAATCGAGACATGGGGTACCCAAATTGGTTCTTTGGGTGCGCGGTTTCGTATTGGGGACGATGCCGGGCCAGCCGAAGACGGAGACGGGCAACAGGCCGGAGGAGAACCAGGTGTCGAGAACATCGGTCTCCTGCTCGATGTTTGCCGAGCCGCAGTGGACGCAGGCCGTTGGGTCCTGGCGGGCGACAGTGATCTTGTGGCAGTTGGCGCAGTGCCATGCCGGGATGCGATGGCCCCACCAGAGCTGGCGCGAGATGCACCAGTCGTGGATATTCTCCATCCAGTTCAAATAGGTCTTCTTGTACATCTCCGGCGTGAACTGGACGTGACCTTCCTTGACCGCGGCGATGGCCTTATCGGCCAACGGCTGAATCTTGACGAACCATTGCGTGGAGAGGCGCGGCTCGACAACGGTCTTGCAGCGGTCGCAGTGGCCCACATTGTGGGTGTAGTCCTTGATGCCGGCCAACAGGCCCTGCGCTTCGAGGTCGGCGACGATTTCCTTGCGCGCTACGTAGCGATCGAGGCTGGCGTACCTGCCGCCTTCGGCGTTGATGTGGCCCGTCGAGTCCATCACGTTGATGGAAGGCAGATGATGCCGCTCGCCGAGAGCGAAGTCGTTGGGATCGTGGGCGGGGGTGACCTTGACGGCACCGGTGCCGAACTCGCGGCTGACCCACTCGTCGAGAATGATGGGGATCGGGCGATTCACGAGCGGCAGGCGCAGCTTTTTGCCGTGCAGATGCAGGTAACGCTCGTCCTCGGGATGGATGGCAACGGCCACGTCGCCGAGCATGGTTTCAGGGCGCGTGGTGGCAACGGTCAGAAACTCGCCGGTGTCGTTGCCGCCGTCATCTACGACCGGATAGCGGATCTCCCAGAGGTGGCCTTTGTGCTCGTCGTAGACGACTTCAAGGTCGCTGATGGCGGTCTGGCAGCGCGGGCACCAGTTGACGATGTATGCGCCACGGTAGATGAGCCCCTGCTCGTAGAGGCGGACGAAGGCTTCGCGAACGGCAACGGAAAGCCGCTCGTTCATGGTGAAGTACTCGCGCTGCCAGTCGACGGAGGCGCCGAGGCGCTTCATCTGGTCGAGGATGGCGCCGCCGTAATGCCGCCGCCACTCCCAGACGCGCTCGACGAAGGCTTCGCGGCCAAGCTGCTCGCGGGATGTGCCTTCGGAGACCAACTGGCGTTCGACCATCATCTGCGTGGCGATGCCGGCGTGGTCGGTTCCAGGCACCCACAGAGCGCGGCGGCCGGTCATGCGCCGCCAGCGGGTGAGGATGTCCATCTCCGTCTGATTGAGCATGTGGCCCATGTGGAGTCGGCCGGTGACGTTGGGAGGCGGCAGCAGAATCGTGAAGGCGGACTGGCCGTCTGAACCCTGGTCTTGGATGGGCACAGTGGGGATGGGCTGGGCGAAGAGGTTCTCGCTCACCCAATAACCCGCCCAGTGATCCTCAATGGCGGTGGGGTCGTAGGCTTTCGGCAGTTCGTGAGGCATGATGGCTATTGAACGATCCCCGAGAGCGTGCGCCGGCCCTTGTTTTCCAAGGGTTTCGGTCGAAAGGGACTACCCTCACTTTAGCAGATAGCGTTCACGCGCTTCCCACTGGGTGAATGGCAATGCTTTGCGCGGCGTCATGAAAAAGGCCGCTCCCGGCGGGGGAACGGCCTCTTCTGCCTGTATCTTCTCGGCGATTAGAACGGATTGAGCTTGTCCAGTCCCTTTTTCTTCTTCTTCTTGCTGGAGGATTGACTGCTCAGATCGGGCTTGGGCGCCTTCGCCTTTTTCTTCTGACCGGTCACGATGGGCTGCACATCCGAAACCATACCGGGCTTGATCTCGTTTACCTGGACGGGCGCTTCGACGGGCTTTTGGGCGGAAGGAAGCGCAGTGTTTGTGGGACCAACCGGCTTTACCAATGCATTCGGGTCGGTCGCGGTGGTTCCGGAGGGTGCGCTTACGATGGAAACGCCCACTCCAGTTCCATCCCCGGCCACGCCTGTCGCG
>JAJZNH010000947.1:0-1239 GCA_021811745.1 Acidobacteriota bacterium | reverse complement strand
GAGAGGGGTGGGGGCTGCGGGGCGGCTCATTGGCGCCTGTGGGGTTTGCGGCAGCTTCCGTTTCCGTGGGCTTACCCGCATTAACAGCATCTTTGAAGAGGGTGATGTTTTGCTTCGTGATATCCGGAGCGAGGACGCGGGTCGGATCAGTCAGCGTCGGCTCACCCACATGGACTGCTTCAACCACGGTCGGGCCACGCCGGATGAGACCGAGAATGTTATCGGTAAAGTGGAGGGGTTGACGGCTGCGCTCCTCAGCGTCACTTTCAGCAATTGCGGCCTGGGTGGGTTCAGGGATGGCCCGGTTCATGGCTACAAGGCGGTCACGCGCATCCTCCACGTGCGGAGCCATCGGATAGCGGGTAATCACCTTATCGTAGGCCGCGGCAGCCTTGTCCTGGTAGACGCTGACAAGCCGCTCTCTGACCGCGCTGGGAAGATTGGGAGCGATCTGGATATTGTGGGCCTCGCCGGCGTAGCAATCGCCGATGCCGATCAGCACCTGGTCGCTTTTGGAGTAAAGCGGATAGGTGTCCGCGACGGTCTCCAACCGGGCAATTGCGGCGGGATAGTTCATGCGGCTTTCATAGTAGAAGCCAATCTGGGCCTCCCGCTCCGCCAGTACTTCCTGAACGTCGCGGAGGCGCTGCTTGGCGCGCGGCACCAGAACGGAGTCCGGAAACTGATTGATCATCTTCCGGTACTGCGCTTCAGCCTCCTCGGCGTTGGTGGGGTCGCGGTCGGGTTTCTCCATCTGCTGGTAGTAGATGTCGGCAACCTTCATCTGCGCCTCGGCGGCTTCCGGCGCGTTGGGGAAGAAAGTGATGAAGTCCTCGTACTCCGCTTCAGCCTGGGTGAGGGCGGCTGAACCGCCTTCCTTGTACCATGTATCGCCTACGGAGAGCTTGGCGCGCATCCGGTATTCCGATTCGGGATAGGTGTTGAGCAGGGTCTGCAGGTCGAGCCGGGCTTCGTCGTAGTGTCCTTTCTTGAGCGCGATCATGGCCTTGTCGTAAAGCGCCTTATCGGGCTGTTTTGAGTTCACATTGGCCAATGGGTTTGCGCTCAAGTCGAAGGGATTCTTCTGCTTGTGTTTTTTGCCCCAGGCGTTGGCCGGACCCTGGATCAGGGTCAGGACCGCTAGAGCCGCGACGGCAAATTTCAACTGCAACCGGTTCATACCACCCTCGTTGTAGTGACGGCGCCCGGGTGGGGCCTTCACCTTCACCTTCACCTGTT
>JAJZNH010000401.1 GCA_021811745.1 Acidobacteriota bacterium | reverse complement strand
CAGGTAACTGGCCAGCATGGCGAAAACCACGGCCTCGGCAAGCGGAACGAACAGATAACGCGCCACTCCGCTCAGCAGGAACATGGGGACGAAGACGATGCAGATGGACAGCGTTGAAACCAGCGCCGGCGTGGCGATTTGCGCAGCGCCATCGAGAATTGCCTGTTCAATTTCCTTGCCCGCCTCGAGGTTGCGATTGATATTTTCAATCTCGACGGTTGCGTCGTCTACCAGGATGCCCACCGCCAGCGCAAGACCACCTAAAGTCATGATGTTGATGGTCTCGTGCAGAATATGAAGCACGGCGATCGAACACAGAATCGACAGAGGAATCGAAACCGCGATGATGAGCGTAGATCGCCAACTGCCGAGGAAAACCAGGATCATGATGGCGGTCAAACATGCCGCGATAATCGCCTCGTGAAGCACGCCCTTGATGGCGGCCCGGACGAAGATCGACTGGTCGGAGAGGGGTACGATCTTGAGCGTGCGCGGCAACTCGCCTTTGATGTACGCCAGTTTTTGCAGCACTCCCTTGATAATGTCCAGCGTTGAAGCCGAGCCGGTCTTCATGATGCTCATGAGGATGGCGCGGTGGCCGTCCACACGCACGATGTTGGTCTGCGGCGGATTGCCGTCGCGCACATGGGCCACATCGTGGATGTAAACAACCGTCCCATTCACCGCTTTGATCGGCATATTGTTCAGCGCGCTCAGGAGCGTGGGCGCCGAGTTCGTTTCCACCTGGTACTCGAAACGGTTGATCTTGATGGTGCCCGAAGGCGCAATCACGTTCTGATTGGTTATGGCATTGACCACATCGGCCGGCGACAGCCCCCTCGCCTGCAGCGCGGCCATATTCAGATCCACCTGGATTTGGCGCTGCTTGCCACCGTACGGGAAAGGCATCTGCGCGCCTTCGATATCGGCCAGTTGAACGCGGATGGTATTCGTACCCAGATCGTAGAGTTGCTGCTCATTGAGGCCCCGGCCGGAAAGCCCCAGTTGCAGCACGGGCACGCTGGATGCGTTGTACTGGATGATGAACGGCGGCACCGTGCCCAGGGGCAGCGAGCGCAACTCCATCTCACTCATCGCGCTCACCTGGGCTACCGCCTGGGCGATATTGGCGCCGGGGTGGAAAAAGACCTTGATTACCCCGACACCTACGAGTGACTGCGACTCAATGTGATCGATGTCATTGACTGTGACCGTCAGGCCCCGTTCGGCATTGGTTACAATGCGGTCGGCCATCTCCCGCGCCGACATGCCCGTAAAGTTCCACACCACCGTGACCACGGGAATATCGATATTCGGAAAGATATCCGTGGGCATCGTTTCGATGCTGAATACGCCAAGGATCAGGATCAGAAGCGCAAAGACGGCAAAGGTATATGGCCGCCGCAGCGCAAGCCGAACTATCCACATCATAGGGCTGGTACTCGCTCCTGAGCCGGATCGCTCCTGAAGATGTTCCCCGTGGCCGTTTTGTCCCTGCCGATCAGGGAGTTACCATCAGCGGCCTTGGTGCTGTCCACACCGGCTCGCTGTGTTGCGGGCCCGGCGGCAACGCCGCCTGAACCCGGCCCAACGCGCAGTCAAAGTTACTTCTATGGTAGTCGAAGAAAGGGCGGAGCGAGTTTGTGCAGTCAAACCCTGCTTGCCAAAGCCTCATCTGAATTGATGCCCCCGCCCCGGAAAAGTCTCATGAATGCGGCGATGCATCCCGCCATATGAGCCTTTTCGAACGTCAGCCGTTCACTGCGGCCAACAAGCCGCCGCAGGCCGGAACATCGCGCCTGGGCGAAAATTCGCGCCCCACGCATCGGCTTATCGGCTGTCCAGCAGGGCTTCGATCAGGCCGGCCAGCGCTTGAGGCTTTGTCAGGGGGCTGTAGCGCCGCACCACGTTGCCCCTCCGGTCCACCAGGAACTTTGTGAAGTTCCACTTGATGCTCCCGGCGCCGAAGACTCCCAGGATTCCGGGCCGGACCCGCTTGAGGAAGCGGTAGAGCGGAAGCGCATGTGCTCCGTTCACCTCGATCTTGGCAAACAGGGGAAAACTGACCCCGAAATTCTTTTGGCAGAAGGCGCCGATCTCCTCTGCCGTGCCAGGCTCCTGCCCGCCAAATTGGTTGCAGGGGAATCCCAGCACCTCGAAGCCGCGGTCATTGAAGGCGCGATAAAGCTCTTCCAGACCGGCATATTGCGGCGTGAATCCACAGGCGCTCGCGGTATTTACGATCAGCAGGACGCGTCCCCGGAACACCCCCAGATTCAACGCGCTTCCATCCGGCAGCGGGGCGGAAAATTCGTAAATCCCTTGTCCTGTCTCTGCCATTCTTTTTTGGAAAAAACCTCAACGCGGCCCGGTGTCCTGCGCCCGCCTTCCACGTCTAAAAAGGATGCCTCGGCATTCAATCAAAATGCAAGGGCGGTGCGGACCGCTTTCTTCCGGTAGACTGTGGGATGGGTGGTTGGCCACGGTTGCTTGCGGCTGGTAATTGCTGGGGCAGACGGGCCGAGGCCGCGCCCGCGCAAAATTCAGCGCGAAAGAGATTCTTAGGAAAGACACGGTTTCCAAGCCGATTGGCATCCCGGGGGTTTGGGCGGGGTGGCCGCGGTCCAATATAATCAATCTTTCCTTGAGGTAGCACCAGATTTTCAGTAATGAGGGTGTGCATATTCTTCCCGTGAAGCCGAACTATGGACCGCACCAGTACATGTGCTCGCCGCAGGGCTCCAGCCCAGTGAAGATCAAGCACACTTCCATCTTCCGCGCCGGGTGCGCGCTGAGCCGCCTGTGGTTTGTGCTGGCGCTGTTTGCACTAGCCTTCTCCGCAGGCGCGGCCTTGGCCCAGCAGTCGCAGACCATCGAGCAGATTCGCGTCATCGGCAACCGCCGCATTCCCAAGGAGACAATCCTTGCGCGCATGTTCACGCATGTCGGCGATACCTATGACCCCATCTCCATTGAGCGCGACTTTAACTCGCTCTGGAACACGGGATACTTCGAGGATCTCCGCATTACACGCGAAGACACAGCGAAGGGGATCATCCTGAACGTCATCGTGCGCGAGAAGCCGACCATCCGCGAGATCAACTACAAGGGCCTCAACAGCGTCACCGTCTCCGACGTGCTCGACCGCTTCAAGAAAGAGCATGTCGGCCTCTCGGTGGAGAGCCAGTACGACCCCACGCGCATCAAGCTCGCCGAAACTGTATTGAAGGAGATGCTCGCCGAGCACGGCCACCAGTTTGCAACGATCAAGACCGAGGTCAAGACCATTCCTCCCGCGTCAGTACAGGTGAACTTCAACATCAAGGAAGGGCCGATGGTGAAGGTCGGCCACATCAAGTTCACCGGCAACCAGCACATAAGTTCGCTGGTGCTGCGCCGCGCAATGAAGAACCTGAAGCCGATTGGGATTCCTTACTCGATCTTCTTTGAGGACCTTTTTCCCCGGACCTACGATGCCTCCAAGCTGGAAGAGGATTCCGAGCGGGTGCGCCAGGTCTACCGCGATAGAGGCTACGCCAACGCAGCCGTGGATGAGCCCCAGACAAAGATCCGGGATCAGGGCGGGCTAAACTGGTTTACCTTCCGCCCCCGCAAAGGCAAGCGCATCGATATCCTGATGCCGATTGAAGAGGGCCAGCGCTATCGCCTCGGCACCATCACCTTCACCGGTAACAAGGCGGTAACCAACCTCAACGCTCTGCGCGCCACCTTCCCCATCAAGGATGGAACCTGGTTCGACGCTACCGAGATCGGCAAGGGCCTGGACAACCTGAAAAAGGCCTACGGCACCCTGGGCTATATCAACTTCGGCGCCATCCCCAGGCTCACCTACGACGATAAGAAGAAGACTGTCTCTCTCAACATCGATATCGACGAAG
>JAJZNH010000678.1 GCA_021811745.1 Acidobacteriota bacterium | reverse complement strand
CGGCGGCTGCCAACGGAATCCCGACAAAGAGTCGCATACGAAAGATAGTTTACGGCGGTTCTCCAATTTGCTTAGCGTGACCAACAGCCTGCTGTGGGGCGCTCTCTTCAGGAAAACGCCGCGTGGCCGCGCCGGCTTCGTTTGCTGGCGGAAATTTACCCGCCAGCTCCGGAAAACCTTACTTGGAGTGCGCGCTCAGCTCTTGAAGCACACGCTTCAGGTCGTCGAGCTTTTGTCCTGCCTCGGCCAGTTTGCCTTGTGAGGTCAGGCTTTGATAGTCAGAGAAATCACTGCTGGCCTGGGAGATCAATGCGCTCAGATTAGCCGTCGCCTGCGGGGCGCCTGCGCTTGCGGGCGCGCCTTGCGGGGCTGCCGACGTCGTCAGGGAAGAAGGTTGCGAGCCGAAGAGGGAAGACAGCGCGCCCTCGAAGGTTGGCGCGTAGGCGAGCTGGTCCTGCAGCGCGAGGACGACAAGGCGCAGCTCCGGCATGGGGCTGTTGCTGGCCTGCAGATAAATCGGCTCGGCATACAGCAGAGCTTTTCCGCACGGGATGACCAGCAGATTGCCGCGGCGTACGTGCGAGCCCTGCTGATTCCACAGCGTCAACTGGCCTGAGAGCTGCGCATTCTGATCGATGCGGGCCTCGATCTGCTGCGGACCGTCCACTAGCCGGGTTTTGGGGAAGTCGTAAACGACAGCAGTGCCATAGTATGCGCCATCGCTGCGGCCCGCGATCCAGCCGATCATGTTGTTCCGGTTGGCGGGCGTGAAGGGCAGAATCTCAACGAACTCCAGGCCATCATTCTGTCCGGGCAGCTTCATCAGCACAAAGTTCGGCTGCATCGGCTGCATGGTCTGTTCTCCGCCTTCTCCCAACCCGGTTTGCGTCGCGACGGTCCACAGATCCTCGCGGTTATAAAACACTTCGGGATTGGTCATGTGGTAAAGGCCATAAACCTCTGCCTGCAGGCTGAGCAGCAATTCAGGGTAACGCACGTGCTTGTGCAACCACTCCGGCATGGAGGACGCATCCTTGAAGAGGCCGGGAAAGATGCCGCGCCATGCGGCGATGATCGGATCCTCGTTGTCGAACACATAGAACGTCGTGGTCCCGTCGTATGCGTCGATGACCACTTTGACGCTGTTGCGCATGTAGTTGACGGACTGGTCGCCAAGACTGTAGTGCGTCGAATATGGAAAGCTGTCCGATGACGTAAAGCCATCCATGATCCAGTAAAGCCGGCCATTTTCTCCCACCACGATGTAAGGGTCCATGTCGAAGGTGAGGAACGGCGCCAGAGCAGTAACCCTGGCGCGCACATTGCGCCGCATGAGCAGCCGGCTTTGCGCGCTAATATCGTCGCTGAACGGCACTTTGGCAAGATCACCGCGGTCGAAGGCGATGACGGCGCGGCGCAGGAAGCCGCCCATGACGATGCCGCCAGTGCCCTCATAGGAAGCGAGGTTGTTTGCCTGGCCCTGAGGATAGTTGAACTCCATCTGCCGCGTCTTCACGTAGACGTCGGTGTTCGTCAATTCGCCAAAGTAGATTTCCGGGCGCGTTACGGTGAGATTGGGCACAGTGCTCTGAACGGGCATATTTGAGAGCAGCAGTTCCGGCAGGCCTTCCGGAGTGAAGCCGTTCACCGTGTTCATGGTGATGCCGTAGCCGTGCGTGTAGATGAGCTTGTCGTTGATCCAGGTGCGGCTGCTCTCGGGGAGTTTGTCCTGATTCAATTCGCGCGGGGCGAGCATCACTTCACGCATGTTGCCGTTGATGTTGTAGCGGTCAATATCGATGTCGGGGAAGTCGTAGTAGGTGCGAATCTCCTGGACCTGCCTCAACGTATCCTTCAGCGCGTTTACGTCCCACAGGCGGATGTTCTGGAGTGTCGCCTGATTGTTGGGCGCATCGGCCGCCGCCACCGAGGTTTCCGCCGGGAACTCGTGCCCGGTGAAGCGGTCCAGTCCAAACGCCAGCCGCGTCATCTGAATATTGTGCACAATGTATGGCCGCTCACGATCGAGTTGATTCGGCTTCACGAGGAAGGTGCTGACGTACCATCCGGCCACACTAAACAAGACGTAACAGAGCAACGCCGGTACGATGGCAGCAAAGAGCCAGCGCCCGCGCGGCTTGAGGATGGCGCTGGCAAAGACGATCACCGCGCCCAGCAGCAGGGCCACTGAGATCAACATCATTCCGGTCAGCGTCACATGCGCATCCGTGTAGCTGACGCCATCGAAGATGTCGCGATGTCCCATCAGCAAGTCAAACCGGCCGATGTATTCGTTCACCGCCATGATCACCAGCAGAAAGCCGCCGGCGATAGAAAGCCCGCGCCAGGGCAGCGGAGCAGAGCCGCCGAAGCGCCCTTCAAACAACCGGGAACCACCAGTGGCCAGGATGAACAAAGCGGCAGCGATGCAGATGAGTACCGCCAGCGTTAGCAGCCAGCCGACGATCAGATGCCATGCCGGCAGAGTGAACAGGTAGAAATTCAGCGGCCTGCCGAAGATGGGATCGGCAATATTTCGCGCGGCATGCGGCTCATGCCAATACAAGGCGAGCACCGGCCATTGCGCCCCCATTGTTGCGCCCGTGGCCAGCGCAACGAGGAGCGAGATGACGAGCGCGGCGATGCGCAGGACCGGCGCAAGCGGAAGGCTGACGGATTGCCCGGCGAAATAGAGCGTGTGGCTGTTCGGCAAGCCCTCGGCATATGCTCGCTTGAGTGCCCACAGCGCCCCGTAAAGGATGAGAAAGGTGAGTACCGCAAAGACCGTGAAAGTTCCCCATTCGAGGCCCCACGTCTTCCAGAACACATTTTCGTAGCCGAGCGACCGGAACCAGAGCAAGTTAACCCAAAACGATACCGCGGTGCGGCCGGCCAGCAAAACGACGGCAACGATGGCGATCAGGAAGAGCAATGCGCGGCTGTGACGTCGCGAGGGGCGCGCTGACATAGGCCAGTCGATGGTTTCGGGCATTATCCGCTCCACTCGGGCTGTGGGTTTACGCCGAGCTACGCAAGAATTGTACAGCGCGGGGCGAAGTGGCCCGTCTTTGGCGGATGCGGACGCATTGCAAATCTCTCAGCTTCGACGAAGCATCTGAGGCCGTCATAGCGATTCCAGGATTGCTGTATCTCGGAGCCGATGTCCTCAAATCGACGTGATCACAAGGAAGCCGGCGAACTTGCAGGATCTTGAAAGAGAATACCTAATTCTGGAATCGCCGTAGTCTCTTCGTGGATGCCAAGCGAGTAGCAGAAAATCCGCTTGGCGCCATGCGCGTATAGCGTCTTCATCTGTTCGCATCAAATTGCGCTGTGATTCAGATCAGGTCGCTGCGTCCGGTTAGGCTCAGCTCCTTTACGATCTTGCCTACGTCCTGCGAGTGGTCGCGGTGCACGATCAGCAGCGCATCCTCAGTGTCTACAACCACCAGGTTCTCCACGCCCACCAGCGCCACAAACTTGCCGGGACTGAAGATGTAGTTGTTGGCGGCATCGATGGCCATGTGGCCATCCGCTTCGGGTACGTTTCCCTCGGCGTCGCCGCGCAGGCGTGTTTCAAGCTGGTACTCGTAGAGCGAAGCCCAGGAGCCCAGATCGTTCCAGCTAAACTCCGCGGGCAGGCAATAAAGATGCGAAGTGTGCTCGCCCTTGGCCGAGCGCGGCTCCAGCACTGCGTAATCCACTGAGATGTTTTCGCACTTGGGATAGAGAGATCGAAAGACCTCGTCGAACTGAGGCGTCCCGTACGCGGCGGCAATCGTCTCCAGTAAAGGCGCGGTCTCCGGCAGATGCTCGCGGACAGCATTCGCCAAAGTGCGCGCCGACCACAGGAACATGCCCGAGTTCCAGTAATAATTACCCGCGGCCACAAACTCCTC
>JAJZNH010000909.1 GCA_021811745.1 Acidobacteriota bacterium | reverse complement strand
CCTTGATCTGATCCTCGACGTAGAGAGCCAGTTCTTTTATGTCGGTGTGGCCAAAGAAGAGGTAATAGTTGCCGCCGCGGGTGAAATCATAAGGCGCTAGAACCGGAAGATAATTGGGATTCTTCAAGGCTCCCCCCGCTGCACAGTCTGAAGGGCGAAGGTAACCCGGCAGGGGGTTGCCGCTCGCATCCATACACGGTGCGCTCAAAGGATAAGTAGGGTCCACGATGCCCAGGCTATCGTGTTCGCGCAGGATGGTCTGCGAATACTCCATCCCGGAGATAAGGTTCTGACGCCCCTTCACATAGGTGTAATCCGCATGAAGCCCGGCATTGGTAAGCGTGCGGTACTGCGAGATCGATGAGGTTTGAAGGTCGGCGGGCCCGAGGTCGGCCAGTGGATTCGAGCTGGGAAAATAATCGTAATCATCTTTCCGGGTATATAGCCCCACGTTAAGGACCGCATCGGTGCTCAGCACTTTGGTATACGAAGGCGCAATATCGAAGGTGTTGATCTTCGACCCCTGGTCGGCGTTGCCTACATTGCCAAACACAGGATTGATGCCGCTTCCATTGCTCACCACATTCTGCACATTCAGGTTGTCGTAATCATTGGGCGTCTGAAACCAGGAACGGCTGTAGTTGAGGTTCAGATGAACGGAATCGGACTGGTTAAAGCTATAGTCCGCGCGGTCGAAGAAATTCTGTTCATTGCCTTTGGAATGAAAGACCGAGAACTCCGGAGGATCCAGAAAACGCCCGGTGTTCAGACCGTCAGCCTCAAGAAAATTGCCCCAGTTCGCGCCGCCGTAGGAGAGGTCGTAGCCTCCGGTTGCAGAACCGAAGGATCCGTAGGAGCTATAAATGCTTCCTTTCGGTTTTGTGACTCCCTGCCCGGAGCGCGTGGTAGCCACGATCACCAGGCTGGTCTTGTCCCCGTACTGCGCCGGCGGCGCGCCCTCGATCACTTCGAGCGATTGAATGGCGTTGGTCGGCAGTTGGTTGGAAAACACCTTGCTCTGCTGGTCGGTGATGGGCTGACCGTCAATCGAAAATGAGTTCGATGAGTGATCGCCCAGCCCATGGAAGAGGCCATTCGAGTCGGCCGTGACTCCGGGAGTCGTCATCGTCACCAGCGAGCTTAGGCTCGATGACTGGCTCTCCAGAGGAACCTTGATGAACATACTGCGGTCGATGTCGGTATGAAAGGTTGAGGTGTCTTCGATGGGCGGACCCGCTGACTCGACCGTGATCGTGGAACTGCCGCCGGCAATATGGAGAACGAGAGTGAGAGTGGTCGCCACCGTAGAATTCACCTGTACGCTCTCACTCAGCGGCGCAAAGCCATGGGCGGAAACGCTCACGCTGTAGGTATTAAAAGGGACATTGGTAATGTTGAACAGCCCGCTTCCGTCCGTGTTCACCGTCCGTTCGAATCCGGTGGCCGCATTCTTCAGGCGAACGATAGCGTTGGGAATCACCGCGCCGGTCGGGTCGGTCACGCTGCCTTTGATGCTTCCGGCGCTGCCGGCCTGAGCATGAGCGGCAAGCGCCGCAAAGAAAAGAGCAAGGAGAGAAAGAACACACGCTATCGGACCGCGATGGAACTGCATGAAAACACCTCCGGAGTTGGGGCTGAGAAGTGCGAATCATTACCACGGCTGGAGCTGCCGCGGCATCCTCAGTGCGTTGAAAGGTCACCCTTCTTTCCAGCATTTCGAATGGGGGAAGATACACCGCGACGCCTCCTGGAGGAGGACACGGAAAGGAGCGAAAGCTGGATTAGGAAAGCGGGAAAGGCGCCTCAGCAGGCGGCGGGAGGAGGGCGTGTGAAAAGCTTGGGATGCCAATACCGGGCAATAGCACGCACCTTGAAAACGAGCACGGAGATGCCCAGCTGAACCAGCACGACCGCAGCGGAAGCCATAGAGGCCGGCGCCGCCGAGTGCATCGTGATGCACAGCGGACAGCGGAGGGCGTCATTCTGATTCGCGTGGACATGCACCACCTGGGCCACGGCCACCAGGGCAATCAGAAGCAGGCATACCACTGCCGTAACCCTGAAAGCTGCGGAAGAAGGAGAGCTGCGCGCGCTGCGTTTTGATGCCCGGAAACTTGTCAATAAACCACTCTTTGAATCAAGATTACACAGTTTGGGACGCGTGCGCACCGCCGAAGGTTGCGTCTCAACCCGAATTTCCGGCAGAAACCCGGCCACCCTCATCCTCACCGGCTCGTCTAAACTGTGTAGCTGTGATAAGCGCGCGTCGAGTGCGTTGGGTGCTCGCGGTGAGTCTGGCACCGCTTGTAGGGGTATTCTGTGCATCCTGCGCGGCGCAGACGGCGGCCCAGTCGCAATCTGAATCGCAAAAGCCCCTCGTCTTGAAGCCGGATCTGCCCGGCCTCGGCCGGAACCACCGCCTGATCCTCAAAGACGGAAGCTACCAGATGGTGCGGCAGTACCAGATTGTGGGTGACCGCGTGCGCTACCTCTCTCAGGAGCGCGGAGACTGGGAAGAACTGCCGGCTAGCCTCGTGGACTGGAACGCTACCCGCAAATGGGAGCAGGAGCACTCGAACGTCTCCGGCGACGAAAGTTCACCCGCCATGAAAGAGGCCGCGGAGATCGATGCGCAAGAAGCCGCGGCGCGCGCCGATGAGAAGGCCCGCATGCCTCAGGTTGCGCCCGGCCTCGAATTGCCCGATCAGAGTGGCGTCTTTGTGCTGGACACCTTTCAGGGCACGCCGGAGCTGGTTACACTGCAATCCAGTGATCTGGACATCAACGCCCGGGGCCGCCGCGGCCTGGGCATGCTGAATCCTCTGGCCGGAGCGCGCATCCGGCTTGCTCTTCAGGGCCAACACGCAAAAGTGCACCTGCACGTGAACGACCCCTCCTTCTATCTTTCGCTTCCAGCTCCTGCCGGCACCGAACCGGTACTGTCGCACGCCATCACCATCAGGGACGTGAACGCCACTGCCGACGATAACCGCGTTCTTGGCGCGGAATCCTCAACCGCGCGGTTTGCGGTTGTGCGGCTGGATGAACGGCTCGCGGAGCGAAGACTGGGCCCCATCCACGTCAGCAAAGACGGCAAGATCATAGAGGACCAAAATGTGATTCCCACCAAGGTCGAGATATTGCCGGGCAAGCGCTGGATGTGCGTCCAGCCCATCCGCAAGCTGCTCATTGGCGAATATGCGCTGGTCGAAGTTCTTTCCCCATCCGAGATCAATGTGTCGGTGTGGGACTTCCGCGTCTATCCCGTGCTGGGAGACAATCCGGGGTCAATCGGACCTATTTTGGATCAGACCAGCGAGCGCTGAATCTGCTCTGCCGTTCCAGCTCATTTTGGCTTCTGCGCTCCCGCCTGGCGGCGGGTGAGGAAGTATGCGAGCAGCAGGATGGCGCCGGTAGCGCTGATGGCGGCGTCGGCCGCGGGCATGGCGCGCGCTCCCCAAAGCCCATAACTTTTTCCGTCGATGAATTCCATGTAGGCCACGGGGATATTTCCGAGTGAGTTGATGATGGAGTAACGCGCGCTGCCGCTCTTGCCCGACCCGCCCAAAAACTCCAGCACCACCGCCGTGAACATGGCATAGGCTGTCCCGACGGTATAGAGAAACAAAATAACGCCGGCAAAGTAGACCGGCGGACTCAGCGGACCCAGCCACAGAACAGTCAGGGTGGCTGCGTTCACCAGCCCCGTAAGCGGATAAGCCACCGAGGCGCGTACGCGCGTTGAGATCAGCGTAGCCGAAAGCGCGCCGCCGGCCATGAGCAGGGCGCCGCCCAGTCGATTAATCCAGGCCACCTGCTCTCCGCTGATGTGGTAGTCGGCGGCCAGGCCCGGCAGCAGCGCGATCAGGGCGCCGCTGCCCATGGGAAAGGTGACCAGCAGCGTGCAGGGAATG
>JAJZNH010000806.1 GCA_021811745.1 Acidobacteriota bacterium | reverse complement strand
CACGTCGGTCAGCAGCGCCTGCGCGGTCTTCTGCTCACCCTCGGCCACGTCCACCTGGCGGGCGGCGTACAGCACCGACTGGTAAGCCTCGACCACGCGCAGCACAATGCCCTGGTCGGCGGCCTTCGTGCCCGCCTCCGCGCCCTGGCGGAACAGGTCGGCGCGGTGAATCTGCCGCTCCGTGCGCCAGGAGTCGAACAGCATCCAGTTGCCGCTGAAGCGGGTGGCAAAGTTGCCGATGGGCAGCGGCCGGTTGAGCGCGTTCAGCGCGAAATCAGCCTGCGTAAACTGCCGCTGCCGCAGCCGCGATCCGAAGACGTACACGGGGTCGTTGCCCCGCGACATGTCCTCGGTGAAGTTGAGCTGCGGCAACAGCGCGGTGCGGGCCTGGCTGGCTGCCGCCTTGGCAGCCGCGGCATCGGCCCGCGCCATCGCGCCTTGCGGATTCAGCCCCAGTGCGCGATCCACTGCCTGCCGCAGAGTGAGGGGAGCCTGGGCGGCGGCGGACGAAGAACTCTCCGCCGGCGGACTCGCGGCTCCCCCGGCCTGCGCAACCGCCGCCCCGGCGCCGACGGAGAGGACTACAGCCATGAACCAAAACGGTTTCATTGTGTGCACGATCCCTTTGTGGTGCGTTCACACGAACAAAGTCCTGTTCTGGGGGATTCGTTACACTTTGGCGCGGATTTTTTCTGGAATGGGGACCTCGAGCAGGCGCCGGTACTCGCGGGTGAGGACGCTGCGCATCCGCTCGGCCATCACCGGATCGCAATCGGCCTTGAGCGCGCGGCAGCGGTCGATGGCGGCCCGCAGGTCGTGGATAAACGCGATGCACGACGGGCACGCATCAATGTGATGGCTCATCTGCTCGCAGGTGCGCGGCTCCATGCGCCCGTCCAAATATTCCGACAGGTTGGCGAAGAGCGTGCGGCAATCGGCGGCAGCACGAGGGTTTTTGCGGCGTGTCCGGCGGGGCTTCTTGCCCGCCGTGGCTCGATCCTTCGCGGCTCGATCTCTCGCTGCTTGACCCTGCCCAACCGTGGCCTCCAGCATCCGGCTCAGCTCCCGGCGCACCGTCAGCCGCGCCCTGTGCAGGCGCACCCGCACCGTGCCCGGTTCAAGGTCCAGAACCTTGGCCACATCCGCCGTGTCCAGGTCTTCCATGTCGTGCAGAACCAGCACGATGCGCAGTTGCGGCGGCAGGCGCTGCACGGCCTCCTGCACAAAGCCGCGCTGTTCGCTTCTGAGCACCGCGCCCTCCGGACCGGAGGCGGTGTGCTCCCGCAGGCGCACCAGTTCCGCTTCGCCGGGCAGCAGATCTTCAAGCGACAGCACCTGCTTGGCCCCGTGCCGGCCGGTCTTGCGCATGCGCCAGCAGCGGTTGCGCGTCACCGTATAGAGCCAGACCGCCAGCGCCCGCGGCTCGTCAATCCGGCTCAAATGCCGCAGCGACCGGTACAGCACTTCCTGCGTGGTGTCTTCGGCGTCCTCGCGGTGGCCGCACAGCTTCATGCTGAACGAGTAGACAGTATTTTGCAGCAGGCCAATGGCCTCCCCCACTGCCTCGGGGGTATTGTTGCGCAGCAAATCGACGGCCTGGGCGAGTTCGGGACGCATTTTAAAAGACTCAATCTCAGTATAGAAGCCGGGCAACTCAGGCGGGCGGGGTGGTGGCTCCGGTCCCGGTGAGATTCCAAACGGAGATGAGGGTGCCCCGGTCCCTCGCATTTGGGGACCGGGGTTGGGGGTACACTCTTCTCCCCGAACCCATTCCGTAGCGGAGTATTCTTACAGCGCATGAAAGGCAAGCGCATTCGTTTTCAGCAAACGGGGGAGTTTCACTTCCTCACCTTCAGTTGTTATCGCCGTCGAGGCTGCTTGCCGGCGTCCACGGCCATGGATCTCTTTGAAGATGTGCTGGAGCGGGTCCGCCGCCGCTATCTCTTTGTGGTTGCCGGCTACGTCGTCATGCCGGAGCATGTTCTTCTGCTTGTTGGCGAGCCGAGCCGGCCGGCGCTATCGGTTGCGCTCCAGGTTGGAAAGCAGCAGACATCGCGCAAGCTGAAAGCACGCGCAGCGGTTCAGTTCTGGCAGCGCCGCTACTACGATTTCAACGTGTGGAGCGAAGCCAGGCGCGTCGAAAAGCTGCGCTCCATGCATCGCAATCCAGTCAAGCGCGGGCTGGCCGAAAAACCGGAACACTGTAACTCAAGTACTGTAACTCAAGTTCTTGACAGGGGGTTCACGTTGACCTTATGCTTACGGCCACATCAGCCGACGAGTTTATTCTTGTCTTGGGCAGGAGGTCGAGTTATGAGCAACGAGGCCAACTCAGAGATTGTGCAAAAAGAAGTGGAGACGCTGTCCCTAGTTCAACGAGCACAGGTCGGCTCAGCAATCGGAACCGGCATTCTTGCACTGACGTACGTCAGCGGCTATTTGACGGCGACCTCATACTTGGGGACTTTCGGAATCTCCGCCGATGCCAGTGAGCTATTCCGGGCCAAATATATTTACATCGGTTTTGAATATTGGCTATTTGTAGCGATCTTCGGTGTGTGCTTTTACGCTGCCAATCTCTTGGTGCGCCTTTGCAAGGTCACAAAAGCGGATGGAGAGGATGGAAACAACGAAAGGGAAAAGGTAACTGCGGAACTGGTGAGAAGAAGGCTTTCTCGAGAAGCCCTAATGGAACGAACACGCGCACTACGTTGGGGAGGGGTCATGGCCCTCATTTCTGTCGTCTTTTCATTCGAAATCCTGTTTATGAATTCGGCGGATTTCAGAGACTACCTTCCTATTCAAGCAATGTTTCTGCTCTTCCTTTCCCTTTACCAGACTACTTTCTATCGCGAGTACTCAAAGGAATCCTACGGATGGGGAGTCCTCTGGGGCGTGGTGTGGGTGCGCTGTATCCGCTGGGTCTATTCGATTGGCTTTGGTGTGGTCTTTACCGTACTCCTGCTACTCAAAGCATTCCGTCCAGGTCTCAGTAGCGATAACAAGCTCTGTATCCTGTTCTGGGTCGGGTTAGTGTTCCTGTTCGTCCTTCTGCTCATGTTGCTGTGGATCAAGTTGCGATTTTTGATTGCCTGGATCGTGGTCTGCTCCCTCCTCATGTTGGGAGCGGCTCCGATTCCTCATCTCGACAGTCACGCCAAGCTTCGGGCTCTGTTTGGGACAATGGGCATCGTCCTCTTCTTGATAACCCTTGTTGTGGCGTTCTTCGTCACACTTGGTAGCAGTCACTTGAAATGGGCCGACGAAAAGGCCCCTCAGCCCGAGCGGCACTGGGTAGTCCTGATGGTGATGGCGCCCTGGTACATTCTGCTCGCCGTATGCCACGCGTTTGTTGGGATTAAAGAAATGACGCGGCCCGAGGCCTCCACAGATCAAGTTGAAAGTTCAGGCAAGCAAAAAATTATTGCCGGAGCACTCTGGATCATCCGGCGTCTCGATAGCGTCTTCATTCCCTTGCTCGCGTCGGGATATTGCGCGATTGCATACCTTGTCTGGATGCGCATGAGCATCCCCTTCCTGACAGACAATCATTTGGCAATTATCTGCGGCTATTGCACACTGATCGTTGCCCTTGTCGTGCTGGTGAATATTCTGCTGCTTTCGATGAAACACGGGGAGCGAGAGCAGGATCTCAAGATTCAAAACGGTGTGCTCATGGAACTTCGGCTCCAGGCAGAGATAAAATCGCAGGGTAAAACCCCCGTCGAATTACCGGCCCCGGAACCCGGCTGGATGAGGTGGGCCCGGTTGATTGTCCCCATCGGAATTCTCTATCTAGTCAGCGTCCTCGGATTTGCCAATCTGATCTATCCCGTCATTCCTGTAGACAAATGCGGCGGAAATTTCTCCAATACCATTGCGGTTCTTATCGATCTGAACAACGGTTCCTCCGAA
>JAJZNH010000636.1 GCA_021811745.1 Acidobacteriota bacterium | reverse complement strand
TGGGCCCGCGCCGGTTGCCGTGCATAGCGGCGGCAGCCCGTTGATTTGACAGCGACAAGCGGTTGGCTACTGCGCCTTGCCGTAAGTGTGGTTCTTGTAAACCTGCTGGATGAAAGTAAAGGCGAGCTTTTTCTTCCCGTCCTCTGAGACCAGCCCCTTGCGATTGAAGCCGTCCTGAAGCAGGGGAATATTGCGTGTGGGCGAGCGGAAGTCCATGAGCACCCACGGCGCGTATCCGCGAACCTGCGGAATTTGGGAAAGCATTTTGAAGTTGTGCTGGTAGAAGTCAAGTTGGAACTCCTCGGTCCAGCGCTGGTCTTTGGGGCCGTGATTGCCGGCTTTTGCCTCGGCGCCGAATTCGCTGATGATGACCGGCTTCTGGGGCAGTTCGAACTTCACGTTGTCAGCCTCTTCCGGGGTGTAGCTGTACCAGCCGATGTATTCATTCATGCCGACGACATCGAGAGCCTGGGCCAGCGGATCGTTGAGGATCTTGGTGGTGCCGTGATTGTTGGGTTGCAGCAGGGCAGCGGTAACCAGGCGTGTGGAGTCGAGCTTGTGGGCTTCGGCGACGAGTTTTTCAAGGAACTCGGTGCGAACGGGGTTGTTGGGCGTTTCATTGGCCACCGACCATAGAATGACTGAGGCCTTATCGCGGTCGCGGCGGATCATCTCGTGGAGCATGGCATCGGCCTTGGCGTACACCGCGGGGTTGTCATACTCGATGTGCTGCCAGATGGGAATCTCTGACCAGATCATGATGCCGTCACGGTCGGCCATGCGCTCCATGCGCTGGTCCTGAGGATAGTGGCAAAGGCGCACGAAGTTGGCATTCAGGTCCTTGAGGAACCCGAAGATGGCCGCGACATCCTGGTCGGAGTCGACGCGGCCGGTGCGGTAGGGAGCCTCGGCATGTGCGTTGACGCCATAGAGGAAGATGGGCTTTCCGTTCAGGAGAATGCGCGTTCCGTCGACGCGGATATCGCGGAAGCCGATCTCGTCGCTCAGGTGGTCCTGGCCGGCCTGCATTTCGACCTTGTAGAGCTTGGGATTCTCAGGGGACCAGAGGTTAAGTTGGGTTGCGCGGACGTCGAAATCCGCACGGCCGCTCGAGTCTGTCTTCAAGGTCGTGTCGATCCCGGCTTCGGGAATGCGCAGGGTCACGGGCATCTCGCCGGTTGCGCCTTCCACGTGGATATAACCGGCAATTTCATCTGTCGATCCCGGCTTGAGATGAACGTCGAAGTCATCCATGAAGGCTTCGGGGACGTCCACCAGCGAGACGTCACGGGTGATGCCGCCGTAGTTATACCAGTCGGTGATGGGGCCGGGAATGCCATCCGGAATTCGCGTGGAGTCCACCGCAATGACTACGAAGTTCGAACCGGGATGAAGCGCGGCGGTGACTTCGCAATCGAAGGGGGTGAATCCGCCTTCGTGATCGCAAATGCGCTTCTGGTTGACCCACACATGCGAGCGGTAGTTGGCCGCGCCGATGTGGAGGAAGGTGCGCGTATGCGGCTTCGGCTGGTAGGTAAAGTCGCGCTCGTACCAGAGCACGCCTTCGTAGCGGAAGAGCGTCGGGTCCTGCGTATTCCAGTCGCCGGGAACCTTGAGCGTCGGGGCCGTGGCGAAATCATATTCCTGCGTGGCTCCGCGTTCGCCCACCAACACGGGGTGCTGGTTGAGCGCATAGCCGTTATTGCGTACCTGGCCGGAGGCGGTGTAAAGGCTTCTGCCGGTCATGTCCACCAGATAGTGCCAGTTGCCGTCGAGGCTCGTGGCGGGGCGATGATCGACATCGACGAGAAGAGTCTTCAGCGGCGGCTGTGCGAGGGCCAAGGCGGCGCTGAAGCTCACGAGGATAGAAATCAAGACGATGCAGGAAAAAATGCGAAGCGAGCAGGACTGTATCGAGAACCGCTGCATGGTTCAGCTCTCCTGAATACGCGTATGACGGGATGATCAAAGCCCGGCTCAGCATAGGCAGACAGCCGGCGGTTGTCAACCGGCGGCTTGTCTGTGCGCCTGGCCGTGGAGCCCGCCAGGATTCACATGGTTCCGGGCTAAAGGATAGCTGATTGCTTCAGGCACTGGCGCTTCCAGCAGCCGGACGCAGCAAGACCGCGCTCATGCGGGTCACGTTGAGCATTGCGTCGTGAATCTGCTCTTCCTTCGCCGGTTGCCACCGTCCTTCAGGGCTGACGGATGCGCCGCCGAAGGTGACGCCGGTCTTGCTGTCCGGTGCGGGCGCAACCAGACGCAGCGCCGCGACATTGCGCAGCCCCAGATCCCGGATGGAGAGCCGTGCATCCTGCGCGGGATCCTTGTTGACAACGACAAGAGAGCGGGGTTTTCCCCTCGCGCCCAGCAGGTATGCGGTCAAGTTCACTCCTCGCGCATCGAAATCGAGCGGCAGAATTTCAGGACAACCAGCTCGTGCTTGAGCGAACGCCAGCATGCCGTAGTAGGGCACGCCCGCCGAGTTGATTCCCTTGCCATTGTCCTGGATGGGAGAGTAGGAGCTGACAAAGCCGAGTTGATTCACGCCCGTTTCCATATTGACGCCGGTGCACCCGTACGCAGCGAGCAGCAGCATGTAGTCCAGCGTCCACAGAGCGCCGACGAACGTGTCGCTGATGCCGGGATGACCTCCGCCGGAGAAAGAATTGGTTTCACACATGCGCCAGGGAATGCCGCTCTGTTCAGAGGCGGCGCGCAGGCGAATCAGGATGTCCTTCAGCCGCGGATCGGGATAGAGCAATTGGTCCACCGTGCCGCGAGCCTGGCCGTTACGGTAGTAATGGGTCGTGAGCAGTTGCACTTCGCCCTTCGCATCCTTCGCCATGCGCTCAACCCATGTGACGGAACCGGCAGTATCCGGAGCGGCGAAGCGCGCCTGCGGAACCGCCTTCACAATGGCGGCATGCCAGGTGCTGTACTCCGAGCGGTAGGTCTCGTAGGTGTAAGGCGCCTTGCGGAAGGGCTTGAATGGCTTGTGGCCGCGACCGAAGTTCTCGACTTCATTCCCGATTTCAAATGCGAGCAGATGCGGGCCGAGCACTTCCGTGACGGCGCGCGCTTCTTTCACTGCATCTTCAATGCTGCCCTGCGCGAAGTTCAGGGTCCAGATTGCGGTCCAACCGATCGTTCTCAAAAAACCGCCAAACTGCCGGAGACTGGCGCTCGTGATGACCGTATCGAGCGGTTGCGCCACGATCGTGCCGTCTGGTTCATAGCGCGTGTAGTCCGAAACGATGCCGCCAACGCGCAACACCCCTTTGGCGCCCAGCCCCTTGACGAGCTGCGCGTAGCGATCGTTCCCGGGACTCAGCAAACCAAGCCGCGCAACCGAGGACATCTCGTAGCCGAGCCCGGTGAAGTTGGCGGGAACGCGCACCGGCGCTCCCTTGCCCTGTTTCAAGGTGAGCAGCGGCGCCGGTTCGGCAAAACCGCGAGCCACCGAGGCGAGCGAGAACCCCGCGGAAATCCTGAGCGTATTTTCGAGAAAATTGCGGCGAGTGAGCGGCATAGGTTTCCTGAATTGAAATACGAAAGACAGATGAATGGAAATGCGCGATCCCGCCTTGCAAACAACGGGGACCGCACTGTGGCATATCGCTGCCGATCAGATTATCACGTTACTACGGATGAGCTTAGAGGACGCTCAATGCCCTGTTGTGAGCAGGCATGCCGGGCACGCGATTCGCGGTCAGGCCGGGACGCGCATCGATTCGATGGCGGCAGTGAGAGCTGCGGCAAGGGAGCGCTGGACATCGGGCGAGAGCTTTTCGCCGTGGCTGGTGAGGTAAAAGACATCGATGGCGGTTTCGCCTTCGGTGTCGATCAGGGCCACCTTGATGTTGCAGTCATGGGTGCTGAGGGTAAGGGCGATCTGGCGGAGAAGGCCGGGAAGATCC
>JAJZNH010000388.1 GCA_021811745.1 Acidobacteriota bacterium | reverse complement strand
TTTCGAGGTTGGCGACCACCGTGCCTAGCGGCAGCTCCTCCACGCTCTCCACTTCTTCGCCCAGGCGCAGCGTGACGCGCATGTCGCGCAGGTGGTAGCTGAGGGTTTCGATGATCTCCTGGTCGGCAAAATCGAGCAGGCGATTGCGCTTTTCGATCAGCGTGACCCGCACCCCCAGCACCGCGAACATGCAGGTGTATTCGACCCCGATGACGCCGCCGCCGACCACGATGAGCGAGTGTGGAAGCTGCTCCAAACCCAGGATCTGGTCGCTGTTGATGATGGTGCGGCCGTTGATGGGCACCAGGGGGGTGGAGGCGGGCTTGGTGCCCACGGCAACGATGATCCGTTCCGCCTCCAGCAGAATCTCCGCCTGCGGTCCTTCGACGCGCACCGTATGGGAATCGACGAAATGCGCAACGCCGTGCACGACTTCGATGCCATTGCGGGAGAGCTGCGCTTCGGTCACGTCGATCTCGGTCTTGATCACCGCCTGCACCCGGAAGGCCAGGTCGGCCATGGTGATCTTCTCCTTGACGCGGTAGTTCATCCCGTAAATCTGGCGATAGTTGTACCCCGAAAGATGGAGCACGGCCTCGCGCATGGTCTTGGACGGGATGGTTCCGGTATTGATGCACACCCCGCCCACCACTATGCGGGATTCGACCACCACCACACGCTTGTTCATCTTGGCCGCGGCGACGGCCGCACGCTGCCCGGCTGGTCCGGAGCCGATAACGATCAGATCGTACTTCAGGGCGCTCATGCGCGAGTTTCTCCCGGAATTCCGCTGGCGAAACCGGTTCTTGCGGGTGGGAACTGCTGACCACGCCTGCCGGCACAAAATGAGAGGCGACCGCAAAGCCACAGACGATGGATCGCAGCATCCCTGCTCAAACCGACGCGACCATCAGCGAGCTGCGGCCCCTCCACCGACCCAGGAGCGGCACACCTCTGTGACTTTACCTAAGGCACGTATCGAGAACTGTCAGGGCGCAAACCAAGCGCCTATCCGGAGCCTACCACATCGCCTTTGCTGGTTAGACACCGGTCCCCTCCATCAGGTTGCCGGTGGATGTCAGGTCAGAGGGTACCTGTCGGCCTCGATGCAGGTGCGGGCAACAGCGCGGCTGAGGGCGACGGTGTCGGCCGGGGTGATGCGGGCCAGGCGGCGCAGGATGGCGAGCTGCGCGCGCAGCATGTCGCCTTCGGCGCAGGCGGCCACGATGCGGCGCGCAGACTGCTCGGCGACGTTGATGGCTTCCGCAGCGAGAATGCCGGTCATGGCCGCAGCGACAGGGGCTGTGCCGCGGCTGGCTTCGGCCAGCTTGCGGGCCCGGAGCAGCGCCGATTCCAAAGCAAAAATCTGCGTGATCGTGTCGGCCAGGTCGGCCATGATCTCCTGCTGGTCCTGGAGGGTGTTCATGTAGCGCTGGCTGGCCACGCCGGCAGCGAAAAGCGTGAGCTTGCGGGCGGCGGCAAGCGCGGCGGCTTCCTGCGCGAGCGGCTGGCCGGAGGCGGCCGATTCCAGCAAGGGCGGTTGCATGGCCTCGTCCGTCACGCGCTTGATGGCCTGCAGCAGCGGCAGTTTGCCGGTAGCGGCGCGCTTCATCAGCCAGCCGGCGATGATGAGACGATTGATTTCGTTCGTTCCCTCAAAGATGCGGTTGATGCGCGCATCGCGGTAGGTGCGCTCGGCTGGATATTCCTCGACGTAGCCGTAGCCGCCCATGGTGGCCACCAGCTCGTCGGCGACCAGGGTGAGCATCTCCGAGCCGTAGACCTTGAGGATGGAGCACTCGACGGCGTACTCCTCGATCCTCTCCTGCGTCTCGCGCGACGTGTGCGTAGGCGGCAGTTGGGCGAGACTGGCATCGATCATGCCCAGGGTGCGGTAGTTCATGGACTCGGCGGCGTAGAGGCACGCGGCGGAAGCGGAAATCTTGCGCTGGATGAGGCCCATCTCGGCGATCGGCTTACCAAAGGCGCGGCGGTCTTTCGCATAGCGGATCATCTGGCCGAGGGCATGGCGCGCACCGCCCACGCAGAAGACGCCGAGCTTGAGGCGGCCCATGTTGAGCACGTTGAAGGCGATGTGGTGGCCCTTTCCGGGTTCGCCGAGCAGGTTCTCGACGGGGACCTTGCAGTCCTGCAGGATTAAAGAGCAGGTGGACGAGCCGCGAATGCCCAGCTTGTGCTCCTCGGCGCCGACGCTGAGGCCGGGGGTGTCGCGCTCGATCAGAAAAGCGGAGAACTTCTCGCCGTCGATTTTTGCGAAGACGGTGTAGAGGCCGGCGATGGCACCGTTGGTAATCCAGTGCTTCTCGCCGTTGAGGAGGTAGTGCTTGCCATCGGAAGAGAGCGCGGCCCGGGTGCGAATGTTCATGGCGTCGGAGCCGGAGCTGGCCTCCGACAGCGCGTAGGCGCCGATCCATTCGCAGGTCGCCAGCTTCGGCAGGTAGCGCTGCTTCTGCTCCTCGGTTCCATACCAGACCAGCGGCAGAGTGGCGATGCCGACGTGGGCGCCGAAAGCGGTGGACAAGCTGGCCAGGACCGAGAGGTGCTCAGCAATCAGCGAGGAGCTGGTCTTATCGAGGCCCATGCCCCCGTATTCCTCAGGAATCTCGGCCGACATCAGGCCCAGCTCGGCCGCCTTGCGCAGCAGGCCGGCCATGACTCCTGGCTCCTTTGCCTCAATGGCAGCGACCGCTGGAAGCACCTCTTCGCGGGCAAAGCGGGCGGCGGTGGCGGCGATCTGGCGCTGCTCTTCAGTCAGGTCTTCCGGAGTGAAGATTTCGGCGGGAGAGCGGGATTCCAGAAGAAAGCTGCCCCCGGCGGCGGGCAGTACGGGGGACTTGGCCGCAGAAGCGGCTGGGGAAGCAAGCGTCGGCATGAACTTCTCAGGCTCCTTGGGCATCTTGGGAGAGACGCCGTAACTCACAGTATGCATTGAAATAGATGCGGGAAAGGAAGGCGCGGCGGCGCTGGCCATGAAATTTCGTCCGCTCCCCCGCCGCAGGAGGATTCGAAGGCTCGAACACATCTTGTGAACGGGAAGAGTGCAGTATGACACTCCGGGTAAACCGCGGTTCGCGTAGAATTTAAGTATTCCGTCCGCTGGAGGACCTGCCTGACTGCTGTGTTCGCAGCCCTGATGACACCCATTGCCGCGCGGATTGCCTCTCTGCAGAGCCAAGTGCCTTCTCTTGTGGCGCTCGCGTCGGAGAACGGCCTCAGACACTATCTGAAAACCCAGTTTGCGGATCAGACTTTCAAGGGGCTCTACCACTGGAACTTTTTCGATGCTGCGATGCTCCTGCCCTATTTTGCAGTGATGATTCTGCTGTCGTTCTACGGCATACACCGGTACACCATGTGCTACCGCTACTTCAAATACAAGAAGAATTACGATCCCAATCCGCCCAAGCATTTCGATGAGCTGCCGCGGGTGACGGTGCAGTTGCCCATCTTCAACGAGCAGTTTGTGATCGACCGGTTGATCGAGGCGGTTTGCGCGATGGAGTATCCGCGCGAGAAGCTCGAAATCCAGGTGCTGGACGACTCGACCGACGAGACGCAGGAGGTAGCGGCCCGCATCGTGGATCGCTACGCAGCGCTCGGCCACCCCATCGTCTATATCCACCGCACCAACCGGCACGGATTCAAAGCCGGGGCTCTCGACGCCGGCTTGAAGGTGGCCAAAGGCGACTTTGTGGCCATCTTCGACGCCGATTTCATGCCGCCGCCGGACTGGCTCATGAAGGTGATCCACCACTTTGCCGAGCCGGAGATCGGCATGGTGCAGACGCGCTGGGCGCACCTCAATCGCGATTACAGCCTGCTGACGCAGATCGAGGCCATCCTGCTGGACGGCCATTTTGTGCTGGAGCACGGATCGCGGGTTCGTAGCGGCGAGTTCTTC
>JAJZNH010000252.1 GCA_021811745.1 Acidobacteriota bacterium | reverse complement strand
CGCAGGTCAAGCTGCACGCCCCGATTGCCAATCCGCCGCGCATCTTTGCCATTGGGTTGAACTACCGCGACCACGCCATCGAATCCAAGATGGAGCTGCCGAAAACGCCGGTCATCTTCTTCAAGCTGCAGACGGCCATCATCGGCCAGGGCGACGCCATCGTTCTTCCCCGGAACTCGACGCAGCCCGACTACGAGGCCGAATTGGCCTTCGTCATCGGCAAGGGCGGCTTCCGCATTCCCGGCTCGGCCTGGCGCGAGCACGTCTACGGCTACACCATCATCAATGATGTGAGCGCCCGCGACGTGCAACTGGCCACCTCGCAGTGGTCGATGGGAAAGAGCTTTCCCACTTTCTGCCCGATGGGCCCCGCCATTGTCACGGCGGATGAGGTTCCCGACCCGCACACGCTTGCCATCGGCCTGAGCATCGACGGCGAGGTTCTGCAGAACTCGAACACGCGCGAGCTGATCTTCAGGATTCCCGACCTGATCGAGTACATTTCGTCGATCGCGCCATTGCTACCCGGCGATATCGTCTCCACCGGCACGCCTTCGGGCGTCGGATTGGGCCGCAAGCCGCAGCGCTGGCTCAAGCCTGGCGAAACAGTCACGGTGACAATCCAGGGGCTGGGCTCCCTAACCAATCCAGTGGTTGCTGAGTAGAAATCAAGAGCGGGGCGAGTAACCAGTTCAATATTCCTGTTATTCGCTCCCTCTCCATACTGCCCGGGCAGGAGTGCGCGGAGCAGCCTGCAAAGCAAATTCCCGGCGCATTTTGCGCGGAGATGCAGTCTATGCGGCGACCGGCTTATGACCAGTCATGGCCTGAATCCTGGAAGCTAAGCCATCAATATGATGAGCTTGAGATTGGTAATTCCCGCCAGAATCCCGGCTACACCTACCAGTACGAGATTCGACGCGGATGGGCGCTGCGGGCGATTGAAGAACTGGTGCCGCGCGGAACATACGTTCTCGATGTGGCCGGGGCAAGCGGCAACTTTACCCTCCCGCTCGCGGAAAACGGCTATCGCGTGGTGTGGAACGACTTGCGCGATGATCTGGCGGAGATGGTCAGGCTCAAGCACGAGCGTGGCGAGGTGGAATATGCCCCCGGCGACATCTTCAGTTTTAGAGAGCAATGGGCAGAGCGCTTCGATGCTGTTCTGGCTACGGAGATTATTGAGCATGTTGCTCATCCTGACCGGTTTCTTGTCTGCCTTGCCGGCATGCTGAAGCCAGGCGGCTGGCTCTTTGTCACCACTCCAAACGGCAGGTACTTCCGCAACAACCTGCCGCGATTTTCCGATTGTTCCGATCCATCAGCCTACGAATCAGTTCAATTCAAGCCCAACTCTGACGGCCACATATTCCTGCTTGATTGTGAAGAGATGCGGGCTTTGGCTGCGAACGCGGGCCTCACAGTCGAACGGATTCAATTGGCGACCAATCCGCTCACGTGCGGTCATGTCAAACTGGGCTATTTGCTGCCTTATCTCCCCGCCGTCATGGTTCGGGCACTGGAAGCAACAACGCAGAAATTCCCGCGAGTGATGCGGGAAAGAATCCATAGCCAGATGGTTGCTTGTCTGCACAAGCCGGAGTAACACTCTCACTGCGCGGAATCAGATTTGCCGGTGCTGCAATCGAGCACTTCTGCTGAATTGCGCCTTTACGGCGCATTGCGTTGACTCCGCTAGCTCGCTGGCGCGACCACTTGCTCGCCCGGGCTGGGCTCCGCGGCGAGCCACGCATACAGCGCCACTCCCACAAAGGCGGCAGCCGGGACCAGGTAGCCATGCGCTACGCCGGCCATGTCGGAGATCTTGCCCATGATTGGCGTCAGCGCGGCTCCGCCGATAATCGACATCACGATAAACGCGCCGCCTCTCTTGGTGCGCGAGCCCAGGCCTTTCACACCCAGCGCGAAGATTGTCGGATACATCATCGACATGAAGAAGCTGTTGGCGACCAGGCACCACACGCCCATCCAGCCCGGATGCACCACCGCAGTCGTGCAGATTGCGGCGTTGAACACGGCATAGGCGCAAAGTAGCCGCGGCGCGGGAATGAACCGCAGCAGCCACGTGGACACGAATCTGCCCAGGGTGAACGCGACCAGCGCGACAGTGAGCAGATAACCGGCGGCGCGTTCCTGCAGCTTGGTATAGGCCAGCACGTAGGGAATCATGTAACTCCACGCGCTCACCTGCGCGCCTACATAGAGAAACTGCGCCACCACCGCAAAGACAAAGTGCTTTCTCCGGATAAGCGGCGGGCCGTGATCCTCGGCCGCGGCCTCGCGTGAGTAATCCAGCCCCATGTGCGGGAAGGGCGTACGAGCGATCAGAATCGCCCAGAAGAGCACGACCGAGCCCAGCACAACATAAGGAGCAACCACGCGCAGAGTCTCTGACCGGAGATAGTGCTGGTAGGTTCCAGCGGCTTCCATTGCCGCAACCTGGGCTTTGTCCAACTCCACTCCGGAGAAGATAAAGCGCGCACCCACCAGCACCGCCGTGATGCTGCCCACGGGGTTGAAGGCCTGCGAGAGATTCAATCGGCGCTCGGCGCTCTCCACCGGCCCCACCTGCACGATGAACGAACTGGCGGCCGTCTCAAGAAATGCCAGGCCGCTGGCGATGATGAACAGCGCCATGAGGAAGAACCAGTACCTGGCAACCAGAGCGGCGGGCCAGAACAGGATGCACCCGGCTCCATAGAGGCACAGTCCGATCAGGATTCCGGCCTTATAGCCGGCGCGCCGCATGATCTCACCGGCGGGCAGGGCCAGCAGGAAGTAGCCCATGTAAAAGGCCGATTGCACCAAGCCCGCCTGCAAGCGGCTAATCTCAAACGACTTCATGAACTGGCGGATCAGAATGTCGTTGAGATTATTCGGGATTCCCCAAAGGAAGAAGAGCGCAGTGACAAGGAAGAAGACCAGCATGCGCCCGTGCGGAATCAGTGGCGTTTTCACACCGCTGTTCTGCAACGGCCTGGACTCAGACCCGATCGGTCCCACGGAAATACTCACGCAGACTTTTCCTCCTCACTTGCGATGCAGCTATCCAAGCCCGCGCGATTCCCGCCTGATTGATCAAAAAGCCTGCTCCAATCGCCGGTAAATCGCTGCAACCTTTCTATCCAATCCATATCACCTGTGGCAAATCCGGCAACCGCCGTCATTTTGAGCGCGAATTCAATGCCGGAGGCCGCAAAAACTACGCCGCTTAAAGCACCCGCGCCAGCCACTTGCCGGTATGCGAGAGCAAGTTGGCGGCAATCTCCTCCGGCGGTCCCTGCGCCACGATCAGGCCACCGCCTTCGCCGCCCTCCGGTCCCAGGTCGATCACCCAGTCGGCGCACTTGATCACGTCGAGGTTGTGCTCGATGACAATCAGCGAACCGCCGCCGTCGATCAGCTTCCGAAAGGCCGTCAGTAACTTGGAGACATCGTCAAAGTGCAGGCCTGTAGTCGGCTCATCCAAAATGTAGAGCACACGGCTGGCCTGCGAGGGCTTGGCTGTAGCGTTCACCGCGCGCACCGCGGCGAGATGCGCGGCCAGCTTGACGCGCTGCGCTTCGCCACCGGAGAGCGTCGTCGCCGACTGACCCAGCCGCAGATAGCCCAGCCCGATCTCGTCCAGCACAGCCAGCTTTTCAAGGAGCCTGGTTTGCCCGGCAAAGAAGCGCAACGCCTCTTTCACCGTCATCTGCAGCACTTCATGGATGTTCTTGCCCTTGTATTGAACTTCAAGAATGCGCTGCTGATAGCGGGTGCCGTTGCAGTCCTCGCAAGGCAGCTCCACATCGGCAAGGAACTGCATCTCCACCGTGACGGTGCCATCGCCTTCGCAGGTATTGCAGCGGCCGCCGGGCACGTTAAACGAGAAATGTCCCGGCGTAAGCGAGAGGCGCTTGGAC
>JAJZNH010000876.1:2658-3933 GCA_021811745.1 Acidobacteriota bacterium | reverse complement strand
GCGTCGATTGTGCTCTCCGGAGCGCTTGCCATCGCCGTTGCGTTGCGTCTTTCCAGCACACACGGCTCGGCGCTGGCGCTCTACTACATGGCCACAGCGATCGTGGCCGGCGGATTGGCCGGTCTGTTTCTGCTTGCGTTTCTTTCGCGGCGCGCGGGCCGGGCGGCGGCCTGGACGGGCATTGCCGCAAATCTGCTGTTTACTACTTACGCCACCCTTACCGCCAACGGCGGCAAGATCCTGAACCTTGGCGGCTGCAACTATCCCTGGAATGAGTACACGATCGGCGCCGTGGGCAATCTCTTGCTGCTGGCTGCCGGACTTCTTGGCGCGGCTCTTTTCCCCGCGCCGGCCAGCGCATCTTCGCGCCATACTTTGTGGGACTGGCTTGAGGGCCGCAAGTCACCCCCTATTCAAGCCATGCAGTTGGGAGATATTCGATGAATCGTTTACGGCAGGCAGTACACGATAATGGCGGCAAGACTCTTCTTGGTGCAGCCGTTTATTTTTATGATCCTGTCTTTCTGGAGATCTGTGCTCGCCTCGGCTACCAGGCCATCTGGATTGAGATGGAGCATGGGCATATTTCGTTTGCGGAAGCTGCGGACCTTTGCCGGATGGCAGCGGGTACGGGCATGCTGACCATGATTCGCATTCCTGATGTACAACGCGCAAATGTGCTCAAGGCGGCGGAGTGCGGCCCGGATATCCTCGATGTTCCTATGATCGAGCATCCTGAGCAGATGCAGGAACTGCGCTCATATGCCCGCTTTGCGCCCGAAGGGAATCGCGGCTTCTTTTCTGTTTCGCGCGCGATTCACTACGGAATTCCGGGCGCCGTGGTCGATCAGCAGCGGAGCCTCAACACCGACCTTTGCCTCATGGCGCAGATCGAGACGGAAGCCGCGTTGAATCGCGTGGAGGAACTGGCCGCTGTTCCGGATGTGGACCTGTTCATCGGCCCCGCGGACCTGGCCGCCAGCCTCGGCGTGCCGTCGCAAACCGGCCACCCTATTGTTCACGCCGCTGAAGCGAAGATCGTCAAGGCAGCGCGTGCCAACGGAAAATGCGTGGCCACCGCCTGCGGGCCGAAAGACTACGCCTTCTGGCTGGGCCTCGATATTGACCTGCTCTTTTGCACCAACGATATCGCGTGCCTGAAGCAGGCCGCAGGCGACGTGCTGGGCGAGGCGCGCAGGATCATGGAGAGCAAGGCCGCGGGCGCGCCGTCTGTTGCGGACGATGGCGACGGCTCGCACCTGGTCAGCCAGCGCT
>JAJZNH010000876.1:0-2648 GCA_021811745.1 Acidobacteriota bacterium | reverse complement strand
ACCTTGCCTCTCACCATCCATCAGGTTCCTAAACTCGTCTTTGGCATAGATGCGCTCTCCAGTGCTGGCGAGTATCTGCGTGCACTCGGAATCAGACGTCCATTTGTCGTGGCAGCGCAGAGCAGCGCGGGCCATGCGCAGCGTTTGCACCCGAACGCACACGTGGATTCGAGCACTCGCAACGAGCCTTCGGTTGCGCACTTTTCCCGGCTTCTCGATGCGGCGCGCGCATACGGGCCGGATGCGGTTGTCGGCATCGGCGGCGGCAGCGTGCTGGATGCCGCGAAGCTGGTGGCTGCGCTCTGTGGCAGAGCGCAGACGTTGGCTGAAGCCTGGGGAATCGGGAACCTTGCGGGGCGCCATCTGCCGCTGATCTGCATTCCGACGACCTCCGGGACGGGCAGCGAGGTTTCGCCAAATGCCATTCTGCTCGACGAAGAGTCGCAAAGCAAAAAGGCCGTGATCAGCGCGCATCTTGTGCCGGACGCGGCATTTCTCGATCCGGCGCTCACCGTTACCTTGCCCGCGCCCGTAACGGCGGCGACGGGTCTGGACGCACTCACCCACTGCATCGAAGCCTATGCCAACAATTTCGCGCACCCGCTTGTTGATACCTGGGCGCTTGACGGCATCCGGCACACTGCCCGCCACCTGGTGACGGCGGTTCGCGAGCCCGAGAACATCGAGGCGCGCACTTCTCTTATGCTCGGCAGCCTTTATGGCGGGCTGTGCCTTGGCCCGGTGAATACCGCCGCGGTGCACGCGCTCAGCTACCCGCTGGGCACGCGGCATCATATTCCTCACGGGCACGCCAACGCGATCCTGCTGCCGCACGTGCTGCGCTTCAACCTGCCGGCGGCGCCTGCCCGCTATGCCGCCGTCGCGTTGGCTCTGGGGGCCGAACAGCAGTCAACCGCTGAGGCTACTGCTGCGGCCGGCATTGGGCGGCTTTGGGCGCTGATTGCGGAGACGCAGTTGGAGATGCGGCTCTCTGCGCTCCGCATTGCGGAATCGGAGATCCCTGCGCTGGCTGCCGAGGGGCTCGCCATCACCCGCCTGATGCGGAACAACGTGCGGTCGATGACGCAGCAGGATGCAGAGCTGATCTATCGGGCCGCGTTCGTAGGGCGGCGGGAGGATTGAATCAATTTTCATAACAAGCAGTTTACTTTCATGAAATGCTTGTCTGCGACTCGCGCACCCGATAAACTTCTCTTCGCCATGCAAATCCGCTCCCTTCGTTCGCTTGCGTTCGCTCTTGTGCTTCTTCCCGCTTTCCTGGTTGCGCAGGGGCGTGGGCAAGGCGGCATATTTACCGTGCTCCATGCGGGCGACTATCACCACTATGTGACGCAATTTGCCGCGGATGAACTGGCGGCTACCGGCCATCAACCTGCCGACGAGTGGCCGTGGCTCGCGGCCAACATTCCGTTCTTTTCCAGTTCCGACAAGCAGTTTGAGGAGATGTACTACTTCCGTTGGTATGCATGGCAGAAGCACGTTGTGGAGAGCAAGCGGGGCTACCTGATCACCGAGTGGCTGCCCAAGCCGCAAGCGCCCGACGGTTTTTATGGAGCGCTGCCGGATGCGGCCCCATTTCATCTGGGCGAAGCGCGCTGGCTGCGGAATCCGCGGATTGCCGAGGATGATGCGCGATTCTGGATCTCGCCAGGCGCGCGCCCGCGCTTGTACAGCTTTGCGCTGGCCACCAGCGTGCGCAACGTAATGCTGGCGACCGGCGACACGCGGCTGGGACCTGAGATGCTGCCGGGACTGGTCGCGAACTACAAGGCGTGGATGGCGAACCAGTACGATCCGCTGGTGGGCTTGTTCTGGTCAATCGATACGCGTGACGCGATGGAGAAGTCGATCAGCGGTGATGGCTACCGGCCTACCCTGAACAGCTATATGGTGGGCGATGCGCGGGCGATCGCGAATTTCGCCCGTTCCGCCGGGGAGCTTGCGGTCGCGAATGAGTATGCGGCCAGGGCGAATACTCTGGAGCGCCTGATTGAAACCAAGCTATGGAACCCAAAGGACGAGTTTTATGAAGTGGTTTCTCCCGCCGCGGACTCGGGCATTCGCAAAGAGAAGAAGTTCAAAGATCCTGGCACCGTGCTCAAGTTTTCCGGTGTACGCGAGCTGATCGGCTACATTCCCTGGGAGTACTACAAGCCGCCGGCGAGCCACGATGTGGCATGGAAGCAGCTCTTCGATCCCGAAGGCTTTGCCGGCAAGTATGGGCCTACAACCGCCGAGAGGCGCAGTCCGCGGTTCCGTTTTGCATCCAGTGACCAATGCACATGGAACGGGCCTTCCTGGCCTTACGCAACCACGCAAACGCTGCTGGCGCTGGCCAATCTGCTGAATGGAGCGCCGCAGTCCTACATCGGACGGCAGCAGTACTACCAGCTCTTTTCCAATTACGTGCTCTCGCAGCATTTGCGGTTACCGAACGGCCACGTCATTGACTGGATCGACGAGGATCTGGACGCGGATACGGATGTGTGGATCGCCAAGACAATGCTGATTGCGAAGCATAAGCAGGTGGGGCGCGGCAATTATTACAACCACTCAGGATTTGCCGATCCGCTGATTACGGGGCTGATCGGGCTGCGGCCGCGCGCCGACCGCAGGCTGATTTTGCA
>JAJZNH010000212.1 GCA_021811745.1 Acidobacteriota bacterium | reverse complement strand
ACCAGGCCCGCCGAAGCGATGCCCCAGGTCAGCAGCAGCGCCGGCCGCCCCAACCGGCCCACAAAGGGCAGCACGTATCCGGCAAAGCCGAACACCAGGAAGGCCAGGGCGGTGGCTTGCAGCACCACCAGCACCTTGTATCGGCTGGCGTAGGCCCGGCCCTTGGTATAGAAGCCGAAGAGCGCAAAGGTTGTGATCGCGATCAGGGACAGAGCCCAGAAGCTGCCCAGGTAAGGCGCCAGAATCATCTTCCCCGGCCGGCCCTCCAGTTCGATGAAGCTGCGGTTCAATATCAGGCCGCCGAAGAGCGCTACGTTCAGAATGACCAAATCGGCAAGGATCCGGACCAGAACTTCGATCCTCAACACCAACTTATTCATCTTCATCATGGTTCCGCCTCTCGTACGCGAATTGCCGCGTCGGAAAGAGACCGCCACCGGGGATTCGCCGGCGGTAGATCTGGGCTAAAAAGAATGGCCGGAGACGGTCGTCGTGACGGCGGACTGCCCCGTCATCGCGCCGGCTCTGCGGCAAGGTCGAGAAAATCTCAGCAACGGACAACGTTGGCGGCGCGAACGCCGCTCATTGCATTGCGCGTGTCGATCACCAATTGGGCTTCTCGGGCAATCCGCGCATAGTCATACGAAGAGTGGTCGGTCACAATCAGCACGCAGTCATACTGGGCCAGGTCGTCGAGCGGGGCGCACCGCATGTTCAGGTCGTAATGCCGCCCCCGCCCTACAAACGGAAAATAGGGATCGTTGTAGGCCACGTCGGCGCCGCGCTGCCGCAGCAGCTCGATGATGGTCAGCGAAGGGGATTCGCGCAGGTCATCGATGTCCTTCTTGTACGCCATCCCCAGCACCAGCACCTTCGAGCCTTTCAGCGGCTTGCAGCGCGCATTCAGGGCCTCCACCGTCTTCTCGATCACAAAATACGGCATCTGCATGTTCACTTCGCCCGCCAGCTCAATGAACCGCGTATGGAAATCGAACTGCTTCGCCTTCCAGGAGAGATAGAAGGGATCGATCGGAATGCAGTGGCCGCCCAGGCCCGGGCCGGGATAGAAGGCCTGGAAACCGAATGGCTTGGTCTTGGCCGCTTCGATCACCTCAAACAGGTCGATGCCCATGCGCTGGCAGAGCTGCTTCAGCTCGTTCACCAGCGCGATGTTCACGCAACGATAGATGTTCTCGAGCAGCTTGGTCATCTCCGCCGCCGCCGGCGAGGAGACAGGCACGGTGCGGTTGAAGATCTTCCCGTAGAGGTTCTGCGTCAGTTCGCTGGAGACCGGCCCGATGCCGCCTACAACCTTGGGAATGTCGCGGCGCGCCACCGTGTCGTTGCCGGGATCCTCGCGCTCCGGCGAGAACGCGACATAAAACCCCGGCGCCTCCGGGCTGCCCGCGCGTTCGCTCCGCAGCCCGCCCGGATTGCCGCTTTCGAGAAGCGGGATCAATACCTCCTCGGTGGTCCCCGGATAGGTCGTGCTCTCCAGGATCACCAGTTGCCCCGGCCGCAGGTGCGGCGCAATCGCCCGGGCGGTGCCGGTGATAAAACTCAGATCGGGCTGGTGGAAATCATCCAGGGGAGTCGGCACGCAGATGACGATGGCGTCCAGCTCCCGGATCCTGCCGTAATCGCCAGTTGCCGAGAAGCCGCGCGAGCGCGCCAGTTGAATCTCGGTGCCGGGAATGCGCACGATGTGGGACTGGCCGGCGTTCAGCCCGGTAACCTTCCGCTCATCGATATCGAAGCCGGTAACCGTAAACCCCTGGTCGTTGAATAAGAGCGCCAGGGGCAGGCCCACGTAACCCATGCCGATGATGCCGACCTGGGCCGTGCGCGCTTCGATTTTCTGCTTCAACTGCTGCGATTCGGCGGTAGATACGTCGATCATCCCTTTTCATCTTTCTGAAAACTCGACCTTCGGAGAACTCGAATGGGGCGCGGCGGCCAGCCGCCGGATTGCCCTCAGGCCCGGTCCAGAACCCCGTCCGCGCCGAGCACGCCGACGAACTCCTCGAGCAGTTTCCCCGATCCGCCCGCCATCTCCGGAAACATCCGCCCCAGTGAAAAATAGCCCATCACAATTACTGCCAGCGACAGCACCAGCGACCGGGAGTTACAGTTGCGAAGTTCCCCGCTCGCAATCCATGGCTCCAGGTAATTGGCCAGCACTCCCACAAACTCCCCGAGATGCTTGCGCAGCAAAACATCGGCGTCGTCGCCGAATTCCAGCGTGCTGAATTGAATCAGGCGCAGCAAGCCGGGTTGCGCCGTCAGGCAGGAGGCAATCACCTCGAAGGCGCGGGCCAAAGCGGTGCGGCCATCGGACGCTCCCGCCAGCCGCCCCAGCAGATCGCCCCGCAGATGCACCTTGCCCAGCTCCGACTCCAGCACCGCACACGACAAAGCGCGCTTGGTGCGGAAGTGACGGTAAATGGTCACCTCATTCACGTTCGCACTGGAGGCAATTTCGCGCGTGCTGATCCCGTTGAACCCGAACTGCGCGAAAAGCATCGAAGCGCTGGCAAGGATCCGGTCTGGGGCATCGCCCGTATTTACGCGTCGGCTTGATGGCATGAAAAAAGCTCTGACACTCTCCCGATGAGCGTCTCTGGCTCGTCCCGAAGACAATTGGACCGCGGCCGCCGCCGTGCGCCCGCAAGAGGCCGGCAAAGTCGCGCCGCCTCAACCATCGATAGGCGGACATAGGCGGACATCGATAGGCGAACGGCCCGCCTTCTTCCCTCACCGGCCCGGCGCCATGGCCACAAACGCATGCACCCCAAAACATGGCCGGCAAATTTTCCCCGCCACCGTCCGCGGCTGAAGCAACCGCTTGAATGCCGGCCCCGCCGGTCGCGCCCCGGAGAGTTCCTTGCCTTCCCGGCCGGCACGCACCGCCTGGAGCCTCATTTGGCGCATGGCTTCGCCATCCTCACTTGGGGTGAGTTTTCCACAGAAACATCGAATGGCGGGCAACCTCACCCCCGATTGGCTACTTCCAACGGGGCATAGCAGCATGGGAGCTGCCAAGCGAAAAAATCCCACTCAAGGATTGCCGCTCGCGACCGATAAAGAGTTCAAGGAATGAGCGGCCCTGGGGGTGAACAGGAAAGGTGGTTCGAATCCGACTCCGGGCGCTGTGCATGAAAGTACATGCCTGCATCCAGAGTATCTGACGTAGTGCTGACTCGACTTCGATGATACCAGTTTCACGATTGCTGTCAATCGAAAATCTCGTGAATCACCCTCTCAGCTCTGGGCCCGCAGCCGTTCCCAAATCGGTCGATTGCCTGTTTTGGTTCCGCTTTGCGTACTTTCTTGCTCAAAAGTGATTTAGCTCACGTATTGAAGCCAGGGGCTGCATGAAAATGGGACAGTACATACAGGAAGGGTCCTATGACTCCTGCGATAACTCGCCAAACCGACGTAATCGAGATGCACCAGGCTCCCGCCCACTCCGACCGGCCGGGCCCCACACTGGTTCCCTCGGCCGCACCCGCGCAGCCAGCCTCGCGCCCTGCAGCCTTTCCCCTCGACCAATATCTCGAGTTTCGCCGGTTGCTCGCGGAATCCGATCTGAACGGGGCCATCGGCGAGTAATCCCGCACCGCCTCACCGAATTACCTGGCGCCGCGCAAAATCGCTTTTCACGCGCCGCGCGCTCCCGCCGCCTGCCGGATCCCGTGCCCCCACCCAGCCCTCAGCCTCCCTTCCAGCAAAGCGCCGCCGAAATGCCGGCACATGCAGACCCGCTCGAAGCCCATTCGGACCCCAGGCAGTTTTCCCTTTTGGGCCTGTCGGATTGCGGAATACCGTAGGATTCATCGAATCCTAATTGCTTCTTTTCCCATAGTTTGGTAACTTCGACACAAGCAAATCGACGGGACTTATGCTTTGGACAGGGTCCCGTATCGGGGCCCCTCCCCAGGAGG
>JAJZNH010000640.1 GCA_021811745.1 Acidobacteriota bacterium | reverse complement strand
CTTGAACACTGAGAGGATATCCTTGCAGTTTACATTTGCAGCACAATCTCAGGCCTTTCCTTCGCGTATCGTCTGCCTCTCCGATGAAGCAAGCGAACTGCTCTACCTCTTGGGCGAGCAGGACCGCATTGTTGGCGTCTCCGGATTTTCCAGGCGCCCGCCGGAGGTAAGGACCAAGCCGCGTGTCTCCACATTCCGCGACGCGAATTTTGAAGTCATCGAGAAGCTGGATCCAGACCTCATCATCACCTACTCCGATGTACAGGCCGAGATCACGAAAGAGGCCATCCATCGCGGTCTACCGGTTCTCAACTTCAACCAGCGAAGCGTGTCGGAGATTTTCGAATTCATCGCGCTGATCGCGCGGCTGGTCAATCGGCGGGAGAAGGGGGATGAACTCATCGCGGCATATCAATCAGAGTTGCAGCAGATCGCCGCTTCTGCGGCCGGCTTTCCTCGCAGGCCGCGCGTCTTCTTCGAAGAGTGGCACGATCCAATTATCAGCAGCATCGAGTGGATTGAGGAACTCGTTGAGATCGCCGGTGGCGAGCCGATTTTCCCGGAATTTCGCGAGGCCCGAAAAGCAAAGGATAGGATTGTTCAATCAGAGCAGGTTATCCAACGGAATCCGGATGTGATCATCGCCTCCTGGTGCGGGATGAAGGTAGACAAGGATGCGATTTGCTCGCGCCCCGGCTGGAATGGGATTACGGCTATCCGTAACGGTCATGTATACGAAATGCCATCCTCTCATATCCTTCAGCCGGGCCCCGCGTCTCTAACAGACGGAGTTCGTGAACTGCACAGCATTCTTGAAGCCGTGACGTCGAATGCTCGGCGTGGATTGTAATCCGGGATGCTGAAGACCAACTCGAACCATTGAATCGAAATGACCTTTCGCTTCAATTGGCGCACCTCGCGCAGCCGGGGCAAACTCTTCTACCGCCTGAAGCAGCAAGCCGTCGCAATCGAACCAATGGCTTACAGGCAGATCGTCGATTCAGCAACAAAAACAATAGCCATCGAAAACACAGTCTCTTGGGCGTGCCTGGTCGTGTAGAGTGAGGGTGCTGAACGGGCTTCGTATGATTCCGTTGTTTCCACCGACCTCTCTAAAATTCCGTACGGCCCGTTTCCCGAGGTACGGATTCAAGGCTGACACTTCAGATGGCGCCTTCTCTTCGAGCGCACTGCCTAAGTTTGCTCCCAGCATACGCAGTCCGATAGTGGGTTTGCTCTGCCCCAGGGGTTCTCGCTCCGGTCGAGTTTATATTGTCCCCTCCATCTCCACTTAATCGATCTTTCTACCCTTTCCGTGTTTCATCGCCGCAGTCGATCACGCATTGCCTCCGGTAGCTCCGGCAACGGTGCCAGTTCATGGGCTGCAGTCGAACTCTACCGGCTCCGTCGGGAGGCGTGAATTGTATGCCAAATGTCGGGCGTAATTCAGCTGGTTGGTAGACCACTTGAAGCTCGCCAAGCATGAATTTCTCCGGCAAGAGTCAATTCCAGCTTGTTGCGGTGCCGCTCCAGGGATCAGCGTGGGCTCAGGAGGATTTCGATACAGGTGTCTTTTGGAAAGTCGATCTCATGGCCGCCGGCGGACGCGAAAAACGTTAAGATTTCGGGCAAGCAACTGGCCACGGCGGATGCGATGTTACGATAAACGTGTGAACCGCCGGTTCCACACCTTCGTCTCGGTTGCCGCCGTCCTCTTGATAGCGGTCTCGCAGACGTGCGAGCTTTTCGATCGGTGGGACACCATTGCCGACATTGGACATGACTCCGAATTCATGTTCATTGTGATCGGCATGTGCATTGCGCTGAGCCTCATTTTGGCGTTGCTGATCGTCAAGCTGGCCAGGATATTCTTCTCGCTTGTCGCGCGGCTCTTACGGGGTGTCTCGCCTCCCGCCCAGCCGCATTCTTATGGAACCGACTATCTGTTGCTGCTTTTCTCACCTCCTTTGAGCTTCACCTCCCTCCGCATCTAGAACTCCCGCTGTTCCTCGCTCGCGTTCGTATGCGCGTGTGCAGTTATGCGCGTGTTCCCTCTTCGAACTACGACTTGCGGGAGTTCTCATGAGGTCAATTTCTTGCTCTGCTAAGGGCGAGCCATCGCTCGTTTCCCTTTCAGGCGCCGTTTTGGCTGCCTTCGCCTTCTTGTTTATCGTCGGTGTTTCAACCGTTGTCGGACAGACCTCCGACGCGGACGTTGTCACCGTCCAAAGCCGCCAGGAAAAATCCCAGTTGGTTGCGTACGGCCAGCTTGCGCCCGTCGTCATTGTTCCGGTGAGCGCGGCCGAAGCCGGTGTGGTGACCGGCTTGCAGGTTCGGCCCGGTACGCACGTGCGGGCTGGACAAAGTTTGGCGCATATGAGCGGACCAGCCATCGATTCCCTCGTGGTGCAGGGCGAAGCCGATTTGCGCAGCGCGCAATCGCAGCTCGATGCGGCACGGAAATCGCTGGAAATCGCGCAGCAACAACTTCCATCGCACCTGACTACCCGCCAGGCAGTGCAGCAGGCCGAAAGCGCCGAGGCCCAGGCCCGAAGCGGTCTTGTCAATGCCCAATCCCGGCTGAATGCAGTCCGTCAGTTGATGACCGTGCGTTCTCCCGCGGATGGCATTGTGCTCCAACTCAGCAGCGCCGATGGCGCGCTGGTTAGCGCCGGTCAGCCAATCTTGACAATTCAGCCGGCGAATGGACTCTGGCTCGTCGCCAATTATTACGGCGCAGATCTGGAGGTAATTCGGGTTGGAATGACCGGCCAGTTTGAACCGGCGGATGGAGGCGTTCCTGTGAAGGTCAGGGTTGTTTCCATTCCCGGCACGCTCACGGCAGGTGGCGGCGAATCGATCGCTTTGGAAGCCCTTAATTCCAAGCACTCCTGGATCAGCGGCGAGGCTGGCATGATCGCTCTCGACCTGCCGCCACGCCAAATGGTTGCAGTCCCAACTCGAGCTCTAATTCTGAATCAGGGCAAGTGGTGGGTAATGATCCATTCCGCGACGGGAGATCGGGCACAGGAGGTGGTCCCCGGACCCACGCAAGGTTGGGACACCTTCATTGTGAGTGGACTTGCATCCGAGACAAAGGTCGTGGTCAATAACGCTTATTTGCTCTTCCACGCAAGTGTCGCCGAACAGTTTCAGATTCCGGATTGAGGGCCATGGCAGAGAACACTACTTTTCGTCGTTTGTTGATGCAGCCTCTGCTGTGGGCGCTTGTCTATGGCTTTCTGATCTTCTATGGGCTCTACGCATACTGGAAGATTCCGGTCGAGGTGCTGCCCCGTTTCAATTTTCCCGAGATCAGCGTCATCAGCCATGAGCCCGGAGCGACCGCGGCGGAGATGGAATCGCAAGTCACCTGGCCGCTCGAAGGCGAGATTCAGGCTTTGCCCAATCTCGTGGACGTGCGCTCCAGCATGGGAAATGGCCTGGTCGAAACGGATATCCGGTTTCGCGAAGGCACCGATCCCGAGCAAGATTTGATGGCGGTCAACGGAGCCATTGACCGCGCCCGCGGCGAGATCCCGCCTTCGGTTCAGCCCTTCGCTGAAGTTATGGGAGCCGCGATCAATGAAGTAGCTGATTATAGCCTTGACATACCGGCTGCGGATGACCCGGCCGAGGTACAACGCGCCGTCCGCGCGAATGTGGTACCAGCACTGCGCGCTTTGCCCGGCATCTATCGCGTTGAAGTCTATGGAGCCGGCCAGGAGGCGCTATGGGTTCAGCCGGATCTTGCCGCCATGTACCGGTATGGCGTCCCGATTGTCTCGCTTGTTTCCGCGCTGCAACAATCCGTGGTGTTGCAGCCTGGAGGTTATGTTACCCTTATGCTACGTATAACTTCCAAGAGTTTTGTCAATATAATGCAGATTTCCTGTGAGCGAGGCAACCATGCCGTAAAAGTAATCTTCAATAATTCCGTCAAAAAA
>JAJZNH010000769.1 GCA_021811745.1 Acidobacteriota bacterium | reverse complement strand
ATCTCACAGCGAGGACCCCGCCAAAGGGCGGACGCCCGGCTTGTCGCCAGGGAGAGCCTTGGGGGCTTCCTGACCGTCCGGGGCGGGGGAAGCGAGGCGGTATCCGGAAGCGGGTTTGAGCTTTGCTTCTCGGCCTGGGGGTACAATTCGAGCGAACCTGTTTGCGAATAAGGAGGCTCCATGCAAAAGCGCTGGTTGAAGGTCCTCGTTGCCGTCGCCGTTTTCTTCGTCGCCGTCCTGGTGCTGGTTCCGTTTTTCGTCAACGCTGATACCTTCCGGCCCGAGATCGAAAGCGAGCTCTCCAGCGCGCTGGGGCGCAAGGTGACGCTGGGCCACCTGGGTCTGTCGCTGCTGACCGGGAGCCTGGTGGCAAATAATATCGTCATTGCGGACGATCCGGCGTTTTCCGCCGCTCCTTTTCTGGACGCCAAGGAGCTGCGGATCGGCGTGGAGCTGGGCCAGCTTCTCTTCCATCACTCCCTGCAGGTGACGGACCTTATCATCAATTCACCCTCCATTCAACTGATTCACGCGGCCAATGGAACCTGGAACTTCTCTACCCTGGGCGGCGCGGCGGCCAAGCCTGCACCGGGGCCGGCGTCAGGGGACGCGATTCCGGCGCTCACCGTGAATAAACTGGCGATTGAGAATGGCGCCGCCGTGCTCTCTTCGCTGCCGGCTGACGGCAAGCCCCTGCAGTGCACCGACGTGAACTTGACCGTCACGCAGTTTTCCCCCACCGCATCGTTTCCCTTCACGCTTTCGTTACTGGTTCCCGGTGGCGGAAGTCTGAACGTGAAGGGCGCGGCGGGACCGCTGGCGCAGAACGACGCCTCGCTCACCCCATTCCACGCGACCATCTTGGTGAAGCACTTTGACCCGGTGGCCGCGGGGGCGATTCAGGCCGCCGATGGCATCTCGATGGTGGCAGACATGGACGCTCAGGTGGCCTCGCAGGATGCGAAGATGACCGCTTCCGGCAAGGCGAAGGCGTCGCAACTGAAGCTGGCGGTGAACGGAGTGCCCGCTCCCCGGCCCGTGGATCTCAACTTCAATCTGGCCGATGATCTCTCCTCGCGCAACGGCCACGTGACCGATCTTGCGATCGTCACCGGCGCGGTTGCAGCGCACATCACCGGAACCTTCCAGCAGAGTGGAACGGAACCGGGTGTGAATTCGCAGCTCCCGGCGCCCACCCTCCCGGTGGACCAGATTGAGCAGTTGCTGCCCGCGGCGGGTGTGGTGCTGCCGAGCGGCTCCCGTCTTCAGGGCGGCACCATCAACGCCAATCTGGCGATCAGCGGCCCGGTGAACGGACTGACGATTGCAGGGCCGATCGAGCTGGATAACAGCCAACTGACCGGGTTCGACCTGGGGGGCGAGATTCAGGGCATTCATCCGCTCGCCGGCACCTCGGGAGGCACGGAGATCCGCAAGCTCGCCGCGGTGGTCAACAACTCGCCGCAGGGCACCAGCTTCCAGAACATCGACGCCGAAATTCCCAAGATCGGCAGCGCGACCGGCCAGGGGACGATCTCTCCCTCTCCCACCGAGGCGCTGAACTTCCAAATGAGCGCCAAGATTGCCGCGCTTTCGGCAGTGGGCGGAGTTGTGGACAAGCTCTTCGGCGGTGGTTCCTCCTCTTCTTCAAACTCGGGCGGCGGCATTCCGCTGACCGTGACGGGAACGGCATCCCATCCGTCCATCCAAGCCAACCTGGGACAGATGTTCAACAACGCCACAAATGGAGTCGTGAACAACTCCGGGATCAAGAAATCCATGAAGTCGCTGAAGGGATTGTTTTGAAGAAAGGCAGCCTGCAGCGTCACCGCATCCAACCGGCTGAAGCGCTACACTGCTCAGACAGGGCAGCTCCAATATCTCCGCAGGGAGGAAGCCATGGCAAGCAAACAGTCACCCCATCCCGAAGGCGAGAAGCCTTCTCCTGAACTCCCCAGCAGCACGGGTCTCTCGCGGCGCAGCTTCCTGAAGGGGGCAGGCATCACCGCCGCTGGCACGGCTCTGCTGGATGGAGTTCAGAGCCTCCGGAAGGAGGCCTTTGCCGCCGCGCCGGCAGACGTCAAGGAGTACAGCGCGGATGGCGCCAGGATCACGCTGCGGATCAATGGCAAGGAACATGCGCTGCACATTGAGCCGCGCACCACGCTGGTGGAGGCGCTGCGGATCAACCTTGGCATGACGGGGGCCAAGATTGGCTGTGATCGCGGAGCCTGCTCCAGTTGCACGGTTTGGCTGGACGGGATGCCGGTGAACAGTTGCACCATGCTGGCCATCGATGCCATCGGACATCAGATCACCACCATCGAAGGCCTTGGCGAGAGCGCCGAGCTTCACCCGGTAGAGGCGGCCTTTGTGCGCCATGACGCCATGCAGTGCGGCTTCTGTACGCCGGGCATGGTGATGAGCTGCGCTGCCCTGCTGGAAAAGAACCCGCATCCGACCGAGGCGGACGTCCGCAGGGCGGTCAGCGGCAACCTTTGCCGCTGCGGGACCTACCCCAAGGTATTTGCTGCGACGCTGGACGCCGCCAGCCGGCGAGCCTGACCCGCGCCAGAGAGGATAGTCATGGCAGATCACACGTTGCACATCATCACCGAGGCGCTGCCCGAAGCTGCCGGCGACATCGCCTCCGCGCAGACCGAGACGGTGGCGACCAAAACCGTGACCATGCCGGTCGGAGTCCCCGGCGATACGCTGCACCAGGTCGAACGCACCATCCCGGCCTCACAACCGCCCGTGCTTCCAGTAAACAAAGACCTCAAGTACGTGGGAAAGGCGGTTGAGCGTTGGGACGGACCGGCCAAGGCCAGTGGGCGAGCCCGCTACACGGCGGACATTCAACTTCCAGGCATGCTGTATGCGCGCTTTGTGAATGCGACCCTGCCCCATGCCAGGATTCTCTCCATCGATACCTCTGAGGCCGAGCGCCAACCCGGCGTCAAGGGCGTACACGTGGTGGAAAAGCTGCTGGGTGCGGCCGTCCTGCGTGATCCCGCTCTCGACCAGGGACGCTATCCGATCGTGCGCTATGTCGGCCAGCCGATCGCCGCCGTGGCAGCCACCACCCCGCAAGCCGCGGAAGACGCGCTGGCCAAGGTGAAGGTGAAGTATGAAGCTCTGCCGTTTGTGGTGGATCCTGACCTGGCGCGCCAGCCCAACGCGCCCCTGGTCTTCCCCGGACCCGCGGATCAGGCGGGCACCGCGGGCGGCGGCGGCAGCGCCAGCGGCATTCCCCAGACCGGCAACATCCATGGGCCGGCTATCAACAAACACGGTGACGTGGAACAAGGCTTCAAGGACGCTGATGTGGTGGTGGATGAGCGCTATTCCACTCAGGTGGAGACCCACTCCGCCATGGAGACCCATGGCGTGGTCGCCGACTGGAAGCCGGAGATGCTCACCGTCTGGGCCTCCACGCAGGGCACGGCCAGCGTGCGCGAAGAGCTTGCGGCCTATTTCCAATTACCCATGTCCAAGGTCCGGGTGATTACGGAGTACATGGGAGGCGGCTTTGGCGCCAAGTTCGGCGCGGGGAACTACGGCGTGGTGGCGGCCGCGCTCTCCCGCAAGACCAACCTGCCGGTGCGCCTGATGCTCGACCGCAAGGAAGAGCATCTTTCGGTCGGCAACCGCCCCAGCTCCGAGCAGCGGCTTCGCATTGGAGCGAAGCGCGACGGGACGATCACCGCCATCCATCTCACCAGCTACGGCACGGCCGGCTGCGGCACCGGAGCAGGCTGCGCTGGCCCGGCGGCGAACCTTTACAAGTGGGCCAGCCTGCTCACCGAGGAGAATGACGTCTTTATCAACGCCGGCCCAGGAACAGCTTTTCGCGCCCCAGGCCATCCGCAGGGCGCGTTCTCGCTGGAGCAGTCCATCGACGAGCTGGCCATCCGGTTGCAGATGGACCCCCTGGACCTGCGTGATC
>JAJZNH010000959.1:1876-3951 GCA_021811745.1 Acidobacteriota bacterium | reverse complement strand
AGCTGCTTGACTTCATGCAACTGGCCGGCGACAGCCGCAAACTCGTCACTGACTTCTCGCACGGCATGCAGAAGAAGCTGGCGCTGGCCGCCGCCGTGATTCACGGCCCCAAAGTGCTCTTTCTCGACGAGCCATTCGAGGGCGTGGACGCCATCGCCGCGGGCATGCTGAAGACGATGCTGCAGGGAATGATCCAGCGCGGGGCGACCATCTTTCTCACCAGCCATGTGCTCGAGATTGTCGAGCGCCTCTGCAGTCACGTCGCCATCATTCACCAGGGGCGGCTGGTCGCCAATGGCTCGCTTGAGGAACTGCGCACAGGCGTGGCCTCTACGCTGCCCGGCTCTGAAAGCAACCAGCGGCTCACGCTCGAAGAAACCTTCCTCTCGATTGTCGGCGCGAACGGAATGGAGCCCGCCCAGGAGCTGTCATGGCTGGCATAAGCAACACCGGCAGGTACAGGCAAAGCGAGCCGCCCGCCCGGTGGGCTCCGGCTACCGGCGGCGCGTTCAGCCGGCTCGCGCTGGCGCAATACGCAGCGTTGGCCGCCATGCGATGGCGCGCCCTGCGCAACGGAATGCGCTCCACCCGCGGCGCGCTGGAGGCGGCGGCTGGCGGCCTCAATTATCTCGTTTACGGCATTATGGGGCTGGGCCTGTGCGCCGGCCTGGGCGCGAGCGCATATTTCCTGGCCTCGCACGGCCACTTTTGGGCGCTGCCGGCGCTGATGTGGACGGTGTTTTTCATCTGGCAGACGACGCCCATAGCAGTGGCCTCATTTCAGCAGCAGTTCGATTTGGAGGGCCTGCTGCGCTTTCCGCTCGGTTTCCGGCCGTTCTATGTGCTCCACGTTATCTTCGGCCTCATCGATATCTCCACTCTCCTCGGCTCTCTGGCGTGCTGCGGCATCTGGATTGGGATCACCCAGGCGCGGCCGGCTCTATTTGCGTGGACCGCGCTCGCTCTGGTTGTCTTCGGCGCCTTCAATGTCCTGCTCTCCCGCGCCATCTTTGCCTGGTTCGACCGCTGGCTGGCCCAGCGCAAAACGCGCGAGATTGTGAGCGTCTTGTTGCTGGTGGGTGTGCTCGGTCTGCAGTTTCTCAATCCCGCGGTGCACCGGCACCGGCATTCCGTGACGCCGACTCCCGAGTCGCAAGCCGCGACTCAGCATCGGCTGGCCACCGCCGACTCCCTGCAAAGATGGTTTCCGCCGGGCGTAGCCTGCCTGAGCGTGCAGCGCGCCGCCGAAGGAGATGCAGCGGAAGCGCTGGCATCGGCAGGCCTGCTCGGCCTGTACGTCCTGGCCGCCGGCCTTTTGCTCGGTGTACGCCTGCGTGCCGAGCACCGCGGCGAGAGCCTGGGCGATGCCCCCAGGGTTCAGCAGGCGGAGAAGCGAGCCATCAGCACGCGCAGGAAGGCCTCGGTCACCATCGGCGGCTCAGGCCCCATCGGCGCCATCATTGAGAAAGACCTGCACACGGTCATGCGCTCGCTGCCGCTGCTCTATGCGATCGGCGCGCCTCTGCTGATGGTTCTCGTTCTGGCAAGCCTGATACACAACGGCCACGCAGGCTGGCAAGCGCAAGTGGCGATACCGCTCTGCATTGCCTACGCGCTGCTCGGATTCACGCAGATGATCTACAACAACCTGGGCGCCGAGGGCACAGGCATTCAACTGCTCTTTCTTTCGCCGACGCCCATTCGCACAGTACTTCTGGCCAAGAACATCTTCCATGCGCTCGTCTTTACTCTGGTTGCGCTGGTAGCCGGCGCCCTGGCCTGCCTGCGGCTGGGCGCTCCCGATCCGGCGTGGCTGGCAGTGACGGTGGCATGGCTGGTCTTTGCGCTCGCGGTACACCTTGCCGTAGGCAATATCTTTTCGATCACCATGCCCCGGCGCGTTAACTTGAGCCGCATTGGCCGCCAGCGCGGCGCGGGCGCTTCCGGACTGCTCGGCATGCTGGTGCAACTGGCTGTCGTCGGCGTGGGCGCCGCAGCGGCTGCTCTGTGCCTGTACTTCGCGCGCCTGTGGCTGGCAACTCCTCTTCTTCTCGCGCTCGCCATCCCTTCACTTC
>JAJZNH010000959.1:0-1866 GCA_021811745.1 Acidobacteriota bacterium | reverse complement strand
TGCGCACGCTCGCCAATGCTGAAGCCATGGCCAACCGCCATCGGGACGAGCTGATTGACACGCTGGCCAAGGCGGATTAAGACCACGGCCCGCAACCCGGATCCGTTCCTCACTACTGCAACCCGAAAACGCGCGCGGCGAAGAGATCTTTCCCTTTCGCGTGCGACAAGTGAATCAACCGAGGCTTAACAAACGCCGCCACGCACCGCCGCTACCATAGGCAGGGAGCCTTGTTCCACGGCGCATCGAAAGAGACTTCCGATACGCCGGCGCACAAGCCGCAGATGACTTCACTTGAGATAGGCGTGCACCAGGTCGATCAGATCTTCGGCCAGCTCCGGGGCAATCTGCTCTTTGGCGCCATCGACAAGGTGGAAGCGGATGTGTGTCTCCAGCACCTCGCCCATCAGTGCATTTACGCCGCCGCGCACCGCCGCCAACAGCATGAGCTGATCTCCGCAATCCTCATCCGCCGTCAGCGCGCGCTCGACCGCGTCGAGTTGCCCGCGCACTTTTCTCAATCGTTGCAGCAACTTCACCTTTTCCCGATCATGTTGGGACATGGCCCGCCTCCATCTTTCCCTTCTGAATATACCAATCCCCGGTATAGTAGATACCCGGTGGGGGTATAATGGCCTTTCATACGATGCGTCTACTTCGGCCCATTCCGCGTTTCGCCTCGCCTGCCTCTCTGGCCGTCGCGGCGCTTTTTGGCGCAGCTCTTGCGGCTGCACAGCCGCCGGACGCGCTGCCTTCCGCGCCGGAACCGCAGCTCAAGCGGGTCCAGTTCAGCCCGCAGGAAATGCCATCGCTCATCCTCCGGTGGAATCCGCTGGAGGGTGCGGCGAACCCAACTCCGGCCGCCGACCCCGGTCAACGCGAGAGCGAGGACATTCCCATCGTATCCATGACGCCCCACTTCGAGGGCAGTCAATATTGGCTTTCAGGACAGGCAAACATTATCTTCCAGGGCCGCCTGCCGTTTCATTCTCTTTATCAGGGACCCAATAGCTTCCGCAACTCGGCCGAATACAAAACGTCGCTGCTCGGTACTTTATACACGGCTTATCGCCCAACTCATTCGATTCGTTACAGCAACGATCTGATTCTCGACGTGGAAAGTGCCGGCGGGCGCGGACTGAGCCAGGCCCTGGGGCTGGCCGGCTTTACCAACCTGGATGTGGTGCGCAATCCTTACCTGAGTGCGGCGCCCTACCTGGCCCGCTACGAGATTCATCAGGTCATCGGCCTGACGACGCAGACCATCAACCAGGAATTGGGTCCCTTCACACTGGCCCCGAAGGCGCCCGTGCGCCGCATTGAGTTCCGCGTTGGCAGGATGACGTTGCCAGACTTCTTCGACGTGAATCCCGTCGGCTCTGACAGCCACCTGCAATTCATGAACTGGACCGTGGACGACAACGGCGCATGGGACTACGCCGCCGACACCCGCGGCTATACGGTGGGCGGCATGGCTGAGTACGACGATCGCGCATGGAGCGTGCGCTACGGAGTTTTCGCCATGCCCGTAGTTGCCAACGGCATCGACCTGGACTGGGCCTTCAGCCGCGCGCACGGCCAAAACGGCGAGTTTGAACTGCGCCACAGCTTTGTGCCGGGGCGCGAGGGCGCAACCCGGCTCCTGTTCTTCGCCAATCGCGCTCACATGGGCAACTATCGCGAGGCGGTCATCGACTTCCTCAACGGCCGAGACACCGCGCTTTATGGCGTCACCCGGCCCACCATCACGTTGCATGAACACTTTGGCGCGCTGAAATACGGATTCGGATACAACACCGAGCAGGACATTACCAAGAAGCTGCGGGTCTTTGGCCGATTTGGCTGTAACGAGGGCCAGCACGAATC
>JAJZNH010000950.1 GCA_021811745.1 Acidobacteriota bacterium | reverse complement strand
ACCAGGTAGTCGCGCTCCGAGCGAGTCGCATCCTCCGGCGAAAACTCCACGTCGTCGCATAGGGAGCGTGCCAACCGCACCGACTCGCCGCACAGGTCCAGCGCCTGCGCGCGGCTGATCTTGAGCTTGTATTCCAGATGCAGATCGCTCGAAGCCAGAAAGACATGTATGCGCGCCCGGTCGGCGAATTGCAGCGACCGCGCCGCCATCTCGATGTCCTCGGTTTTGGCCCGCGCCAGCGACGCGATCCGCGGCTGCCGTATGGCCTGCGTGATGGTGGAAATCGCCGCGAAGTCGCCCTCCGAGGCCATAGCGAACCCGGCCTCGATGATGTCCACGCCCAGGTCTTCGAGCGCGTGGGCCATGGTCAGCTTTTCCTGCGTCGTCATGCTGCAGCCCGGCGACTGCTCGCCGTCGCGGAGCGTGGTATCGAAAAAGACAACGTGATTGGAGTGATTTGAGCTCATCTACTCACCTCCAAGGGGAAACTCTCCTTCTATCCCCTCTAGTTTCGCCTATAGCGGCAATATAAGGCAATTTTATTCTTTTTAGAGAAGCGATTAAACTTTCTTATACTGGAATGGCGTTGAGCTATCAGTCTCCAGCTCGGGCCTCCGTGCTCGACGCGCGATGGCCAAGGCTCGAAGGATCAACGGGCGGAGGCTACGAAGAACCGCAATGCAGAAATCAAGCTGAAAGCTGGACGCCGAGGAATGCCGTCATGGAACTAAGCCAACTCGAAACGTTTCTAGCGGTGGCCGAAGAGCACAGCTTTTCTCGCGCCGCGGCGCGCCTGCACCGCACCCAGCCAGCCATCAGCCAAGTGATCCGCAAGCTCGAGGCGTCCGTAGGCGAGACTCTCTTCGACCGCGCTGCGCGCGACGGATCCCTGACCGCAGCCGGGGAGCTTCTGCGCGATTACGCTCTGCGCCTACTCGCCCTGCGCCGCGAGGCGAACAGCGCCCTGGGCGAACTGAAGAGCCTGGAGCGCGGGCGACTGCAACTGGCGGCCAACGAGTACACGTGCCTCTACCTTTTGCCGGCTATCGACGGCTTCCGGCGCGACTTTCCGCACATCGGCGTCACCGTGCAACGCATGTTGGCCTCGCACATTCCTGACGGACTGAATTTGCGCAGCTTCGAACTGGGAGTGATCTCATTCCGTCCCGATCCGGCGCAGTTCCGCACCATCGCGGTCTACGGAGACAGCCTGGCCTTCGTCGTCGGTCCTGGTCATCGGCTGGCGAAGGCTACGCGCCTCTCCATCAACGACTTGGGCAAGGAGGTCTTCATTGCGCACAATGTAGCCTCGCCGCTGCGGCGCAAGGTGATCGATGCCTTCCAGCACTACCGCACCCCGCTAAATATGGATATCGAATTGCCGTCGATTGAAGCCATCAAACTGTTTGTCTCCATGGGCAACGGCGTGGCCCTGGTTCCCCATCTCACGGTCGCCCGTGAACTGGAAACAGGGGCTCTGGTACGAGTGCCTGTCGACGAACTCGACGTGCGCCGCGTCCTGCGCATCGTACACCGCCGCCAGATCACGTTTTCCTATGCCGCCAAGGCCTTTCTGCGCACGCTCCGGACACTGGCTGAGACAGAAGGTCCGCCATTCTACTACCATATCGAGCGGGCGGGATGATGAGAGTCGGCCGTTGCGGCCCGCCGATCGAAGGCGGGCCGTGCACACCCTGATCCTGAAACGCACCTTTGCCCCAGGGCACCAGCAGTGAACGCGCCGCTCACGTTCCGAGGCCGGAATCGGGCCCCTTCGCCCACCTTGAACCCCTCGCATTGCCGCGAAAAACACCGCCTCTGCTTTTCGTGCGTCTATAGTCATTAAAGACAGAAAAGATTCCATCGCCGGCTCTGCGCCTTGACCCGCTCCGGGCAGTTACAATGCTGAGAGTAGGGTTTGGCACAGGCCGGACCGGTGAACCGACAAGGTCGTTGCCAGCCGCACGGTTGCGCAAGGTTGAGGATCAGGAGCGAATGAAGAAGATCGTCGTAATTGCATTCTTGTTGGCCGTAGGGACGGCCGCGTGCGGCGCCCAGGAGGCACGCCAGGACATCAGCCTTAGCGGAACGGCACTGATTCCCCCGTTCGTCGAAGGAACCACAGACGTCTACGTAAGCGCGAACCGCGGCTTTGGCGCTTTGCTGAGCTACCGGTACATGATTACGCCCTCTAGCGCTCTCGAGGTAAACTACGGCATCGACTACGCGAACGAGATGCACTACATCATCAGTAACACCAATCACTACCTGATCAACACGCGCATCATGGAGATGTCGGCTGCGTACGTGCGCTATTTTGTATTCAAGAATTTCAATCCTTTTATAGAAGGGGGCCCAGCCGGGTTCATTTTGCTGCCCATCTATAATTCCGGCACGACCACGCTCGACGCCCACCAGGTGACCCAGCCGGGCGCCATCTTTGGAGCCGGCATTGCCTACGAGCTCAGCCCCAGCTTCGACCTTCGCGTCGAATATCGGGGCATGATCACGAAGGTGCCCACCTTCAACTATTCCGAGCTGACGACCAACAGGTGGTACCCCTTCAATATCTACAACCCCGTGATCGGCATTGCGTATCACTTCTAGCGATGCACAGCTAGGCTGTGTTGCAGCGCGAAAGAGCCTGCAAGGCAGGCGAAAGGCGCTAGTCCCAGACGGAAGCTAGAGACCATAGGAGCGGAATCTGCGCATCTGGGTTCCCAAGGACTGCTTGTCGTCGCAGGCGGCAGAAGCCGGGACCTCTCAGGATGCGATAGAGAGAGCCAGGACATAGCTCCTGTTGATGTAGTGCGAACGCGGGCCGGGAGAACGGCACTGCAGGCGCTCATTGCCCGCCAGGAATGGAACGGCACCCTACGCCCTCGGGAGAGATGCACTCGGCAAGCCACTTTCCCAGGAGTGCTGGGCGATTTTGCTGACCCCCAGAGAGCAGATTTGCAGGCTTGCGACTTGCCGGCGAATCGCTCTGCGCGCGCAAAGCCACGGGCGCCGCGGAGCTGATCACACACTTTGGCTTTGGCGCGCTTCCCGGTAGCATCCCAGATCCTTGACCATGCCGCAATGCGGCCTCAGCGCCGCGACCGCGCGCAGCTCTTCTTCCCGCGAACGGATCTGGCAATCCACGTAGAAGATGTACTCCCACGGCTTGCCGTGCACGGGCCGCGACTCGATCTTGGTCAGATTGGTTCCCAGCGCTGAAAGCGCGCTCAAGGCGGCCACCAGCGATCCGGGGCGGTTTTCCAGGGTAAAGGCCAGGCTCATCTTGTTGGCCTGGGGAACGGTGCCCGCATCCTTGCTCCGCCGCACGAGGAAAAAGCGCGTGTAGTTCTCCGGATTGTCTTCGATCCCCGTCTCAAGAATCGCGGCGCCGTAGTAGTGCGCCGCCGCCTCGCTGGCAATCGCGGCCGCGTGCCGGTCGCGCGCCTGCACAAGTTGCTTCACGGCCCCCGCGGTGTCATAGAAGGGTAATGGTGCCATCTTGGAGTGTTCGGCCAGGAACCTCCGGCACTGCGCCAGCGCCACTGGATGCGAAAACACCCGGTCGATCTCGCCTAGTGCGGCGCCGGGAAGTACGATCAGGTTGTGGCGGATGCGGAGCCGCATCTCCTCGATCACCTTTACATCGTGGGCCAGCAACAGGTCGAAGTGTTCCACTACGGAGCCCGCCAGGCTATTTTCAATGGGAATGACGGCGGCCTCCACGCTCCCGTTCACCAGCGCTGAAAATACCTCCGCTGAGAGCGCGCAGGGAACGATCTCTGCCTCGGCAACCAGCCGCAGCGCCGCCTCGTGGCTGAACGAACCCGCTTCTCCCTGAATAGCAATTCTCATATTGTCGTTTCCTGGTCCTCGGTGGACTATATAGCTGCCTTACCCAAACCTGGCTCCCACTCCAATTGTCATCCTGAGCGAGTCCGCCGCGGTCGCTTAA
>JAJZNH010000172.1 GCA_021811745.1 Acidobacteriota bacterium | reverse complement strand
GCGCGGCGTTGTCCGGACGCTCGGCCTGGTTGGTGATCCCCACCAGGTCCAGCGGCGTGTTGCCCTGGTCGTCGATGCCGAAGGGCGAGAAGCCGATGGCATTCAGCCGCCCGAAGGCGTAGAGCGCGTTGGCGGCGCCCGCCCATCCGCCCTGCGCCTCGGGAATAAACAGCGGGTTGCCGGGGCGCGTGTAGGCCGCCGCCCACTGCGCGAACTCGTTGAAGTAAATATCCGGCGAAAGAAAGCTGAGATCGGGCGCCGCCGCCCGCCACACGTCCATCGAGTGCGGCAGCGGGCCGCCGCTGTTGTACTGGCCGGGCAGATAGTTGGGGCGGATCAGCGCCGCGTTGGCGTACATGGGCAGCGGATACTCGGCCTTGCCGGCCTTGGCGACCTGCTCAATATACGTGGCGAACTGCCACGCCATGAAGAGATCGTCGGTGAGCGGCGCGGCACCGAAGACCTGCTGCCAAGTGCCATGGGTCTTCGCTCCCGCGGCCTCCCAGGCGGCGCGGAACTCCGGCTCCAGCGTCGGGCGATGCTGCTCAATATAGTTCAGCAGCGCCTGCGGAACCGGCCCTTGGAACGCCGCGTTGGCTACGCCTGAATCGTCGCGCGCTTCGGGAATCGCGCCGGCTTCGTTCTCCACCTGCACCATCAGCACCGTATGCTGGCCCCCATCCACCGCGCGCAGATGATGCATCAGGCCAGCAAAGGCACGCGCATCGGCTTCGCGCACCGCCGCACTGAACGGCGAAAGCCGCTCGGTGCCGCGCCCATCGCTCATTTGCACGCGCGGAAAGCGCTCGGTGTCGGTCTTGACCCACGCCGGCGCGTAGCTCGAAAAGGTGTTCTTCCAGGCGCCAAACCACAGCACCACCAGGTGGAGATGGTTGGCGCGCGCGCCTTCCAGCAGCCCATCGACCACGCTGAAGTCGAAACGGCCTTCCTCGGCCTCGATGGTCTCCCAGGCTACCGGCAGCACCACCGTGTTGAGGTGCATCGCCGCCAGCCGCGGCCACACCGGCTTCATATAGGCGACGCTCGACGAGCTGGAGTTATGCAGCTCGCCACCGAGGATCAGGAACGGTTTGCCGTCCACAATGAGCTGCGTCGCCTGACCGCGCTGTTCAAGATGCGGCAGACTCGCAGAGCCGGAAGTTGTTTGCGCGAAGGCCGGCGCGACGAGAACGGCAGGGAAGAGCAGAAGCCAGGCAGCCCATTTGTTTGGCATTTGAACCAATCCTTTGCGCGATCCCTGAACCGGTCGCGTTTCTCTTGAGAACTCAAGAAAGAGCCAGTGTAGCGCAGCGGGATCTGTTCGTCCCGGCCCCCATGCCCCCTAATACGAGTAGCGCTTACAGGTCGGTAGTAGAATGTTCCCAATCCATGCAAATACTCTTCCTGGACGAATCCGGCACTCCCCCTCCGCCTCAAAAGCAGAGAGATCGCTATTTTGTGATTGGGGGACTAGCGATTCCCGATGGAATGTGGCATACGGTTCGTAATCGCGTGCACGGAATGAAGGTGCGGCGAAAGCTAATCGGCGAACTAAAGTGGAGGTACTTTGCTGAATCAAATCGAGATAAGCTGAATCCGATGCGAGAGATGGTCCAGCAAGAGAGGAATGAGATTAGAACGGAACTGTATGAAATCATCTGCGGAACAAAATCGATCCGATCAATGGCCTGCGTCGCCTGCATCGAAGCAGCATACAAAATGCCGAGTTGCACCAGTGCTGAAGATCTCTACCACTTTACGTACAAGCCCGTTTCGGAGCGGTTCCAATACCACCTGCAGGATCTTACGCGCGCAGTGGGAAGAACCGAAACCGGAATCATTGTCGCGGATCATAGAGCTCCAGCTCAAGACGCTCGCTTCCGGGTAGCCCACGAACGCCTTCTGAGGAAGTCCCAAAATGACCTTACGAGTGATTATCCGAATCTTGTTGAGAGCTTGTTCTTCCTGCCTTCGGAGATCAGCATTGGGATTCAACTCGCCGACATGGTCGCTGGGGCGATCTGGCGGAAATTTGAGAAAGGCGATGACCACTGCTTTGAGCAGCTAGAACCTTCCTTGAGGAAATCTCCTGAGGGGAAAATAGAAGGTTATGGAATCATAAAGTTTCCGAGGGCGACTTGGAAATGAGAGGAAGTAGACGCCGGGTGAGACCGTAGTCCCAACGTGCAGGAAGTCCATGACGCACTCCCGGCATTCCTAATATAGCATCATTTTCCCACTTGTCAAGCCGTTTTTCCACAGGGCGCTCTTCTCGGTTGATTTGGACCACGGAATATTAGCGAAGATGTTTGCAACCAAATCGGGGAGGCCTCAAATCGCTTGATTCTGGCGTTGGGCCCAAACTCTGCACCGGAGAAAGAGAAGCAGCGTGTTACAACGTTACGGTCCGCATTAGCGAGAATGGAGAAGGTACTCGCGCTATGCCCCCCGCCAGAGCCTACTCGACAACTGCTCCTCTGCCCGGCCGTCTGCTGCCGCGCAGCTTCTTTGAAGCGCCTCCGGAACAGGTCGCGCCGCTCCTGCTGGGCAAGCTGCTGGTCAGCAAGCCGCAGGCGGGGACCGTCCCGGCCGGGCGCATCGTGGAAGTGGAAGCCTATCTCGGTCCGCACAACGATCCGCCCGACCCGGCTGCGCACGCGCATCGCGGGCCTACGCCGCGCAACCAGGTGCTTTTCGGACCGGCCGGCCACGCGTACGTGTATTCCATCTACGGCATGCACTTTTGCATGAACATCTCCTGCGAGCGCGAGGGTCAGGCGGGCTGCGTGCTGGTGCGCGCGCTGGAGCCGGTCAGGGGGCTCGACCGAATGACGCTTAATCGAAAGCTCGCCGCCGGGACCGCTCCGCGCATGCTCACCAGCGGGCCCAGCCGCTTGTGTCAGGCGCTTGCGATTACCCGCCCCAACCATAATGGCCTCGATCTGCTCGATCCGCATTCCGATTTACAGGTGCGCGACGACGGCTTTGCGGTGGCGCACTACGTTGTAACACCGCGCATCGGCATCACCCATGCCGCCGGCCGGCCGCTGCGCTTCCTGGTGGCGGGCCACGCCTGCGTCTCCGGCCCGCGAAACTCCAGGGGCTGAAGACCTGCATCGGCCCGCCAACGCGACTTTCACCCCGCGTGGTGCGTCCATCCATCAGGAACATATTCCATTCCGAGGCTTCCCGCCCGTGAAAATTGCTTCCCTTCGCTTATCCTGTGCCGGGTTTCGTCTGCCTGGCATTGCCGTTACCCTCGTAGGCATGGCCGTTCTGGCCACCGCCGCCATGGCCCAGCAACCCGGGCCGCCCACGGCAGAAGGTCCCATGGCGCATCGCCATTTCCCGCCGCCCAAGAATCTCAAGGTCCTGCCCAAGAATCTCACCGGCGACCAGGTGGTCGACATCATGCGCCATTGGGCCGGCGACCTGGGCCAAAAATGCAGCACCTGCCACGCCGAGTACCCCGACCACCGCAAGAACGAGCGCGGTGAGCCCATGCTCGACTTTCCCTCCGACGCCAAGCCGCAGAAGCACATGGCCCGCATCATGTACAAGATGATGCAAGTCGACAAGAACAATTATGTCCAGAAAGTGGCGGACCTGGATACCGACACCAGCAAGCCGATGGCTGCGCCGCTCACCTGCGGCACCTGCCACCGCGGCCATCTCGACCCCGAGGCCTATGTGCCCCCGAAGCGCGAGGAGCGCCGGCCCGAAGGAGCCCCGCCCAGTCGCAGAAATTGAAACGCATGTATACTTGAACCAGATCGAAGAATCCGATCTGGATTTTCTTGCTTGCTCCGCACGCCGATACAACGCAATCCATTCCAAATTGTGTTCGGCGGTACATCTCATCAAGGGAACAAATTCAAATGGAACAGGGAACAGTGAAGTGGTTTAACGACGCGAAGGGCTTCGGCTTTCTGAGCCGCCCCAACGGCGAGGATGTG
>JAJZNH010000603.1 GCA_021811745.1 Acidobacteriota bacterium | reverse complement strand
GGATTCTCGCCCAGCAGGCGGCTCTTGAGCACCATTGCGTATTGCGGACCCGCAATGTCGCGCACCTCACCCAGCCCGTAAACGCCCTGGTTGGTGTCGATGCGAATCAGCACGCAAGGGCTCGGGCCCGGCTTCACAATCACCGCGTAGCGCATGTCGGTAATCTTCAACGCAGAAGGACTGGAATTGGTATTCACATTCCTGATGGCGGGATCTGTCTCGGCAGCCGCTGCTTCAGCAGCGCGGATGAGTGCTCCGCCGGCCAGCGCCGCCACGGAAGACTTGAGAACAGTGCGACGATTGAAATTCGACCTCTTCTCCTGCAGCATCTCCATTTGTTCCTCTCCAACTTGGGCATTGGTGACGCAACTTACCCGTAGATACTCAGACAATTCTTAGCGACTGAAGCGTGCTTGTTGAGATCCCGGATCATATGGTTAACGCCGAGCCGGTCTGTTCGATTCGCGCGTATTTCATCGATCACCGGGCGGATGGTTGGTTGTAACTCCACAAGGGCACAGCGCGCAAGCGGCATTTTTCAGGCATCTGCAGTGGGGATGCAATCGCCGCCTGTTCCCGAGGCCTTAGTTCGCGTTACTGTTCCTGTGAAGCTCCGGCCAGCTCTTCGATCCAGCGATGCATCCGCCGGCAGTGTGAGCCGTACCAATAGACACGGCGGCAGCCGGCGCACTCGCGGAACTCATTGCACCATTCCAGTGTGCCGGGCGGGACGCGCCCGCTGACCTCCGCCTTGGAAACAGCCCGCAGAGGTTCGTTGCAAACCATGCAGAGGGTGAGGGGACGCAACAGCCGCGCGAGATCGAAGCGGCTGACAACCTCCGCGGCCTGGCGGCGGCTGTCCGTCTCGCGGAGCCAGTAGCCATGCGTAACGGCCGAGTGCTTCAGCACGCCGCGGTCTCGCGTGAGCAGGATGCGCCCTTGTTCGGAGGAAATGCGCACCAGTTCGGGATCGCTGGCGCGATTGCTGTACACCGTGTCGAAGCCGAGCATGCGCAGATAACCCGCCAGCCTGCCCAGATGGACATCGAGCACGAACCGTGGCTCGCGCAGCGGCTGGGGGCGCAGGCGCAGGACCGGCGTGATGTCAATCGATTCGAAGACCGGATAGACCGCCACGCGATCACCGTTTTGAATGATCCGCGAGAAGTCCGCCGACTCGCCGTTGACCAGGATCAGGTCTACCTCGGTATGCGGAATACCGAAGCTCTCGACCATGTCTTTGACAGAGCCGGGCACGAAGAACTGCTTCTCCACCGCCGTATATTGCTGGCCGGGCGGCAGATGATCGTTCAATTCGGCATAGAAGCGAAAGCAGGCGCGAGCCGGGGAGGAATTCATAGTACACGCCTCAACTTCAGTGTAGGCCCATTCGCACGAAAGCGGTTCTCCCATTGGTTGCGCTGGTTCTGCAGTGAAGCGGCAACATTCCCGCAGAAGAACCTGCTTCAAACCGCGACCTTCAGCGTAACAATTTCCCAGGGCCCGACATGCAGCGCGATGGAGCCATCATCGTTCGTTGGCACCGGAGCTTCGTCTTCCTCGATCAGATTCGTCTTCCACGCCTGCCGAATTGGAAGATGAAGCTTGATCCGGGCCGCGGTCTTGTTTCCCTCAGCCTCATAAAACCTGAGAATGATGTGATCGCCGTCCTCGGCCTTCTTCATTGCCATCAAGACGAGGTTATGGGGAGTGAGCGTCAGGAACGACTGAGCGCCAGGAAGCGGAGGCTCTGCGACGGATGCCATCTCCCCGGCGGCAAACGCCATCAGCCGGTAATTGAAGCCGATTGCTTCGCGATAGCGCAATCGCCAATCGCCGCCGTGCGGAAGCAGTGACATTCTGTAGCTATGGTTTCCTTTCTGCGTGTACCAGTACTCAGGGTTCCATGCCAGACTCTTTCTCGCCGACAGCAGCACGTGCTGCAAGACGGGGTAGGAGACAGGCTCATCGGTTTCATCCCGAAAGATGTGTACTGTCGAATCGGAGGCCGCGAGGCATCCCGTCCCGGAGTAATTCGGCGATGATGCATCGATCCAGTTGATGGCTTCTCTGAAGGGAAGCGCGTGCGATCCGCCGTAGATCTTCGGATAAAATTGCGAATCGATGTTCGATGGCAGCAGCGTAAAGTCCAGCTCGTCTTTGCCCATCTCCACCGTGCCGAACGGAACTTCGTAACTCAGGCGCGCCTCGTCGAGATTGACGGGAAACGCAACGCGCAACTCGCGCGCCTTTTCACCCGTCCACTGGATGATTTCGATGTCAATGTCGACCCGATCGACCTTTGTGTACAGATGAAAGCTCTCTCTCAACGTGCAATTCTTCATGCGCGCTTCACGGATTGCCGTTTTGCGGACCGGACTCTCGCTCACGCTGACAAACCGGAAGTCGTGATTCGCGGTTCTGTCAAAGTCCTGCATCCCTACGGATTCCGTATCTTCCCAGGCATTTCCCGGAGCCGAGAAATCCAGCAATTCGCCGCCGTCGAACTTGCCGGTCCGCAGAACCTCCCATTGCCGCCGCTTGTCGTAGAGGCTTTTGATGCCGCCGCGCCCGAATCCGACCCGGTATAACTCATTCTCAAGAATTTCATTTGTCCGGGGCACAGGCGCGCCAGGCTTATTCTCAGCCTTCTTCAGATAGAAACATCTGTATCCAACCGATGGAATCTCCTCAGCGAGAAAGACAATCCTGCCCGCGCCGGGGCGAGTTGTATCTTCAAGAAATTCGCAGGGTATCTCCTGCCCCTTCTCATCCGACAGCACCCATCCATGCCAATCTTTCGGAACCTCAACTGCGCATGCAACAACGTCAGTGCGCACCCAGGAAAGGGGATTGTACACAACAACGGGAATCTGCGATGCGCCCTTGCGGGGAACATCCGCGGTAAGCTTCGACGCGACACCTGCCACAATTTCTTCCGCCAATTGCTTCGACTTCGCATAGGAGTCGGCGTACACCTGGTCCGTCACTGTACCGCGATTTCCGCCCCATCCATGATCGGGCCAGATGTTGGCCTGCCAGGCATCCGCAAATTTCTGCGCCGGATAATTCTTGAAGCCATCACCGGCATCCAGTCCGGCGTAGAGACGCTCTGCCGCAAGCAGCATATTGTGCGCCAGGCGGCCATTCAGCAGAGCTTCCCGGTTGCTCGGTTCGTCGTAGTATGCCCACGCGCATGGCCAGTCACCGTAGAGAGAAGTGATATTCAGCGGCTCGGCCGTGAATTCGTCAAGAAACGCTTCAGGAGTTGTAAAGCTCAACCTGGGCGGGCTGATGAAATGATTCTTTTCGCCGGTAAAATGGCCATTCCAGACCGCCGCAAAGGCGGCCATTCTCCGGTTCTCCCGCCGCGCATAGGGAACCAGGTCGGGCTGGGGAGGAAGATAGTCTGCCGTGTAATCGTAGACGAACTTGCGCGGAAGATGGTGCGATGCGTAATACTCTGTTCGCTCGTCGGCGCAGACCAGCCAGCCCGAATTGCTCTTGGGGTCGAGGAGCGTGCTTGCATCCACGTAACGAAACCCGCGGGTTACGACCGAAGATCCATCGGGACTTTGCCAGTTATAAAAACCAAAAGGCAGCCGCCCCAGCAAGCAATACTTGATTCCAGCTTTGGCGAGCACCTGAGGCATCTGCAGCGTCATGGACGGCGGATCGGACTGAATATAGAAGCGTGTGTCAACTCCGGGAAATGTCTTCATGAGCCAGCGGCGGCCCAGGTAAAATTGCCGGACCAGTTTTTCCGGACCCACGCTAAGCTGCAGTAACTGCACATAACTTGCGCCCCAGGTGAACCGTTTCTCGCGCATCCTGGCGGCCATCTCGTCTCTCTTTTCCGGATGCCTCTCCAGAAACTCCATCAGATAAGTCGTGCTTTCCATCGAGTACATGAACTCGGGATATTTCTGCATCAGTTCGAGCGCGGGCAAAATCAGTACAG
>JAJZNH010000428.1 GCA_021811745.1 Acidobacteriota bacterium | reverse complement strand
GGCGCGGGCAAGAAGATACACGCCGCCCACATTGACCGCCATGCAGCGGTTCCAGGTTTCCGGCTCGGTTTCAAGGACGGTTCCAAAGGGGTGAACAGCGGCGGCGCAGACGAGGATGTCGATGCCGCCGAGGTGGCGAACGGCCGACTCAACCAGCCTCGCAACGGACTGGGGGTCGGAGACATCGGTGTGTTCGGCGCGCACGGCAAGGCCGCCCCGCTGCGCATCGCCGGAGAGCTCGCGATTGGCTGCGTCGTCGATGCCGCCGGCGAGAACGCGGGCTCCGCCTTCGGCAAGGCGCAGGGCAATGGCCCGGCCGATGCCAGTGGTGCCGGTTACGAGAGCGGCTTTTCCTTCAAATTCATACATGGTGTTCCGCCTTCTGCAGGCGCCGATGACGAGGCGGGCTGCGGGTTCAGTTGCGGCACGGCATACTGCAGGCCGCGAATGGCCCCGCGCAATTCGGCCAGTCCCTTCAGGCGTCCCACAAACGAGTAGCTGGCATTGCCGGGCTTGCCAATGTCGTCGCCGAGCTGGTGGCCGTGATCCGGGCGCATGGGAATCTCCCAGTCCGACCGACTATGCGCGGCGCGGCTGCATTCTTCTTCGAGTACCGCGCGGATGACGCCGATCATATCGGAACTGCCGGAGAGATGTTCGGATTCGTGGAAGGAGCCATCGTCTTCACGGCGCACCTGGCGAAGGTGGACAAAGTGAATGCGCGAGCCGAATTCACGAACCATGGCGAGCAGGTCGTTGTCGGCGCGGGAACCCAGCGAGCCGACGCAGAACGTGAGGCCGCTGGCAGGCGAATCGTATCCGGCCAGGATACGGCGCAGGTCGTCGCCGGTCGAGACAATCCGCGGCAGTCCATAGAGCGGCCACGGAGGATCGTCGGGGTGAATGGCCAGCCGAATGCCCAGTTCCTCGGCCACAGGGGTCACCTCGCGAAGGAAGGCGATCAGATTCGAGCGCAGGTCGTCGGCCGTCATGCCGTCGTACTGCGCGATGGCAGTGCGCATGGACTCGCGGTCATAAGAGGATTCCGAAGCGGAGAGGCCGGCAATCAGCGTGCGTTCCAGCCGGTCAATGAACGCGGGCGTCATCTGGTTGAAGCGATCGCGCGCGGCGGTCAGGCGATCGGGAGAGTAGTCAGCTTCGGCATCCCGGCGCCGGAGGATGAACAAATCGTAGGCAGCAAAATCGAGGGCATCGAAGCGCACGGCAAAGCCGGTGGAAGGAAGCCGCCATGCGATGTCCGTGCGAACCCAGTCCACCACCGGCATGAAGTTGTAACAGATGACTCTGATTCCGGCGCGGGCAATGGCGGCCATGGAATCGATCCACCAGCCGGTGTATTGACGCCAGGCTCCGCTGCGCAGCTTGATGGAATTGTGCATGGGGATGCTTTCCACCACGGACCAGTCCAGGCCGGCGGCGGCGATCGCATCTCTGCGTCTGCACACCTCTTCGAGCGGCCATGCTTCTCCACGATACAGGTGGTGCAGCGCCGAGACGATCCCCGTGGCGCCGGCCTGGGCAGCGTAGTGCAAAGGGACCGGATCCTCCGGACCAAACCAGCGCCAGGTTTCCTTCATGATTCCCTCCCAGCGGCCTGCGGCCCCGAACCGGGTGGCGCGATCCGCGAACGATGCTTCAGCATGCCGCGTATTCCGGCGCGCAGACGATAGAGAGGGCCGCCGAGAAATATGCTTCGCGGATCGTAGCCCTCCGGGGCCAGGACTTCGGCGTTGCTTCGGGCGGCAGAGGTGACGTAAATCTCGTCCAGATCGGGTCCTCCGAAACAGAGCGACGAGGTCTGCGCCGCCGGCAGATCAATGCGGCGCTCGCGCCGCCCATCGGGATCGTAACGGGTGACACAGCCTCCGAACCAGTGCGCGCACCAGAGGAACCCGTCGGCGTCGACTGCGAGCCCGTCGGGAATTCCCTCGGCGCGGTCGATGTATGCAAAAACGCGGCGCCGGCTCAGCGTGCCGTCCGTCGCGCGCCAGTCATAGGCATAAATGCAGCGCGCCACGGTGTCGGAAAAGTACAGCGTGTCACCGGCTGGAGAGAAGGCGAGACCGTTGGAAAAACAAACATCCTCATCCACAATGCGGACGGAGCCATCGGTATCGACGCAAAAGAGAAAGCTGGGTGCGGAACGGCCGTCTTCGTCCAGATGCCAGGAGCCCGAGTAGACACGGCCGCACCGGTCGGCCGCGCAGTCGTTCATGACGCACTCCTGGCCTTCCGCCTGCCGGGCCAGCAGCGCAGGCGGCTCGCCGGGCGACCACAGCCAGATACCCTGGTTGCCGGTCACCACGAAACCGCCGCTCTGCTGGCGGCAGAAACCGCCGACCTCGAAGCCGTCGCTCAGAACCTCACGTCGCCGTTCCCGCCACAGATAGCGGAAGAAGCGGTGACCTGTGATATCCGTCCAGTAGAGCGCCTGCTCAGTTGCGTCCCACAGGGGACCCTCGCCGCAAAGATTGCCGTCGTCAGCTACGATTTCAATTTGGGTTTTCATGAATGGAATGAGGAGGCAGCAGCCAATTCCCCGTATACGATTCCAGAGCGGGAATGTCAAGGCGGATGATCGAATAATGCAGATAGACATTGTCATCAATTGCGAAATGCCTTACAGGGTCCATGAATGATGATCGTTTGATTGAAATACGAACATCGCGCTGCTACGCTGCTGCACAGGAGGTCCGCCAATGCGGTTGCGGAATTCCGTAGCGCTGGTGACCGCGACCCGTCGAGGCGCGGTGAGGCCGGTGGCATGAGCCGGTCTGGTGTGGAAGCTCGTCGTACACGGTGGCGCGGACGCGAAGCCTGCGTGCTGGCCAACGACCAGGTTGAACTGACGCACCTGAGCGGCGGAGGACAGATCGTCGATCTGCATTTTCATGACGCCGCACCGATGAATCCTTTCTGGATACCGCAATGGGAATCGCGCGATCCGGTGTGCTCCTGGGAGCCGCGCGACGAAGCAGCATATGGGCCGCGGGTGACGGGGAAGCTGCTGAGCGCGATTGCCGGGCACAGCCTTTGCCTCGGCAGCTTCGGCATGCCCTCCGCGGAAGAGGCGCAGGCGGGCGTTGTGCTGCACGGCGAGGCCGGAATTCGGCGATGGGAGGCCGCAGCCGCAGGCAATCCTGAACACGCGGAGTGGAACTTCACGGTCGAGCTTCCTCAGTCCGGACTCGAGTTTGCCCGGACCGTGTCGCTGCGTACCGGCGAATCGGTGGTCTGCATTTCTGAGAGGATCCGCAACCGGCTGGATGTCGATCGATTCCTCCAGTGGCAGCAGCACGTGGCGCTCGCGCCTCCTTTTGCCGAAACGGGAGCCTGCCTGCTGAGCCTTCCGGGCCGAAGAGGAATCACCGATTCCAGTGGCTATGAAGGGCACGAACTGCTGGCCGCGGCCGCTGAGTTCGACTGGCCCGTGGCGCCGGGCGCGGATGACGCCCCAATCGACCTGAGGATGCCGTTGCACAAGCCAGGAACCGGGCTGGTGGCCGGCGTTCAGCTGAATCCAGGGCTGGCCCATGGATTTGTTTGTGCCTCAAATCTCCGGCACAAGCTGGCATTCGGCTACGTCTTTTCGCGGAGCCGCTTTCCGTGGGTCACTCTATGGGAAGAAAACCGCGCCCGCTCCGCCATGCCCTGGCAGGCCCGGGAGCAGGTCTGCGCGATGGAGTTCGGCGTGAGCCCATTGCCGGTGGGCCGCGAGGAGATGCTGCGGCGCGGCCAGATCTTTGCCACGCCCACCATGGCGCGCGTGCCCGCGGGAGGTGAGATCGGTGCAACTTACGTGATGTTTCTGGCACGCCTGCCTCGCGACGCGAGCTTTATTACAGAGATCGCGCTGACGCAAGATGAGCTCTACCTGCACGATGGAGCCGGAGGGGCGGTTTCAATGGTTCGCGCCTGTGGGGTAGGCAGCTTCCTGCGCGAG
>JAJZNH010000199.1:1884-3967 GCA_021811745.1 Acidobacteriota bacterium | reverse complement strand
CCTATGTCACTTATGGCGCTGAGGGCTTTTACCCGGGCGATCCCATCAGCGGCGCGTTCCTCGCGCTGATGATGAAAGGATCTTTGCCGACGCCGATCTGGTTCAATGAGTTCACCGCCGGCGGCGGGGGCTTCTATGGAACCCCAGGCCGCAGCCGGATGTACGCTGACCTCGGGCTCATGATGGGCGCTCAGGGATTTCTCGCATGGACATTCAACTCCCATCTGGGGGGCGAAGAGCAGGCCCTCTTCGGCCTGCTGGACCACGACAACACCCCTTCCTGGAAGCTGACCGAGTGGGCCGGAATTGCTGCTCAATTCAGGCAGCTCGAAAAATACGGATTCCCGCGATACACCCATCCTCAGGTAGCCATCGCCTACTCCTTCGCCTCAAGCGTCGCTTCGCACCCCAACGGCCCCTCCAGTACCACGCTTCAGTACTTCACAATTCCCTATGCCGATCAGGTACAGGGCGCATTTGCTCCTCTGTTCCGCGCGAATATCGACACAGCGATTATCAATGTCGGTCACGACAGCCTTGCACCCTATAAGTTGGTTGTGGTGCCGGCCGATTACCTGATGGATCCTGCCAGTGCGACGGCGATCCGCAATTATGTAAGGAATGGCGGTACAGTTCTGATGACAGCGTTCTCCGCCAAGGTCGATGAGCATGGCAACTGGTTCAACACGCCGTTGCCCGGCCTGCTGAGCGACGTGTTCGGGCTGAGAACGAGCGCATTCTATCGGGTCCCATCGCCGCTGGAGTTCGACCTGAACGGCCAATCGGTTGATACCGGTGTACGCGAGTACGAAGTACTGCAACCATCAACGGCGAAAGTATTGACGCGCTTTACGAATATTGCCGGCCATCCGCCTGCCGTTACGATCAACAGGTTTGGCAAAGGAGAGGCGATTTACCTGGCAACCTGGTCAAAGGCATCCGCAATCGGTCCGCTCCTGCAGAGCCTTTACGGCCGTATCGGAATTCAGCTCGGGCCGAAGACCCCGGCTGGAGTCTATGCACGGGTCGTTGACGGCCGAACCCTCTATGTGAATACAACCCGCCAGGATCAGAGCATACCGATTGCAGGCACCAGGACAGGTATCATGACGCACCGCACTTATAAAGGGGAAATTGTCCTCGGTCCGTGGCAGGCTGACCTTGTCCAGTAAGCAACAGAATCGCTTCGCTCATCGGCCGGTGAATCCACAGAGGATGCAACTTCCCGCACCCTCTCACCAGGCCACGACCATGACCAGGATTTGTAATCGGAGGATTATGTCTATCTCGAAACTGCTGCGCCTGTCTGGGGCTGTATTGCTGGCTGCTGCGACTGCGGGGGCGCTGCCGGCGTCCGCCCAGCCGCAGCCCACCGCGCCTCGCGTCATCGTCGCCAACGTTCGCCACACCTCGGGCCCGGTGAATCGCTTCTTTGACTTCTCCGTCGGTTCCGACTACTCCGGCACCCTGATCAAAAGCGACAGCCAGAACCAGCTGCAGATGGTCACCGACGAGCTGGGCTTCCGCTACATTCGCTTCCACGCCATCTTCCACGACGCGCTCGGCACCGTACAGGAGCACAACGGAAAAATCGTCTACAACTGGACGAAGATCGACCAGCTCTACGACAACCTCCTGGCGCGCCACATCAGGCCTTTCGTCGAACTGAGCTTTACCCCGAAGGCGCTGGCCACGTCGAACAACAGCATCTTCTACTACCACGCCAACACCTCACATCCGAATCCAAAAGAATGGCGTAACCTGATCGCGGCATTCGCCCGTCATCTTGAGAAGCGCTACGGCAAGGCGGAGGTTCGCAGCTGGTATTTCGAGGTGTGGAACGAGCCGAACCTTTCCGGCTTCTGGCAGGGCGCCGATCAGAAGGCTTACTTCCAGCTCTACGATCTCACCGCGCGCACGCTCAAGTCTGTCGATCCACAACTGCGCGTGGGCGGTCCGGCAACGGCGGGTGCCGCGTGGATTCCCCAGTTCCTCGACTACGTGAAGAAGACGGGCGCTCCGATCGACTTTGTCACCACGCACACGTACGGTGTGCGGGGCGGGTTCCTCGATGCAGATGGCA
>JAJZNH010000199.1:0-1874 GCA_021811745.1 Acidobacteriota bacterium | reverse complement strand
GCGGACGTAATGCTCGATCCCTCGCCGGATGCCATCGTTGGCGATGTGCGCCGCGTGCATCAGCAGATCGCGGCTTCGCCCTTTCCCCATCTGCCGCTCTACATTACCGAGTGGAGTACTGCGTACACTCCAGCCGATCCGGTTCATGACTCCTATATCAGCGCCGCCTACATCCTCAGCAAGCTCAGGGCAACCGAAGGTCTGGCGCAGGGCATGAGTTACTGGACTTACTCCGACCTGTTCGAGGAGGCTGGTCCTCCGCCCGCTGCATTCTACGGTGGATTCGGCCTGGTCACCCGCGACGGCATTCGCAAACCCGCATTCTTCGCTTATAAGTATCTGCACGCGCTGCGCGGCGAAACCATCCCCTCAACCGATCCTCAGTCGATGATGTCCACCAGTGGCCAGAACTTCACGGCGGTTCTGTGGGACTTTGTGCAGCCGCATCAGAAGGTGCCCGATCATCCGTTCTACACAAAGGTGATTCCCGACCATCCGGCCGCTCCAGTGGACCTGACAGTCACCCATCTGCTTCCGAACACCGAGTACCGGCTTCAGGTGCATCGCACCGGCTACGATGCCAACGATGCTTACACCGCTTATCTGCGCATGGGCGCACCGAAGAACCTGACCCAGCCGCAGATCGCGCATCTCGACTACCTCACACGCGATCAGCCGGACCGGAACCAAACCATGCGGACCGGCTCAGACGGAACCATTCAGTTCCAGGTCCCCATGCGCACGAACGATGTGGTTCTGGTCACCCTCCACCGCGTCCCATAACACCCCACAGGCCGGGAGGGCCAGTGCTGCCTTTCCCGGCCTCACACCCACCAGTTTTAGGGAGCCCATCTGCGATGAAGAACAATCTGATTGGCAAATCGACAATCGCCTTCCTGCTGCTGACATGCGGATTGCTGCCCCTGCCGTCTGCTTTCGGCGCTGCACGCGCCGTCCCGGAGGTCACCAACTCCACAGTGGCCGGCAAAGCTCTCGCAATTGTCTCCCACATTCACGGCTCCTGGTCGCAAATGCCGGGCAACGTCGTCACGCCTCTCATGACTCCTGGCGCGCTCATCGGCAATGGAAGCGTCGGCGTTGCGCTCGGCGGAAGCCCTGATAAGCTGGAGTTCTACATCGGCCGCGACGACTTCTGGAGTGTGCTGCGCGGCCGCATCATGCCGGTTGGCCGACTGCAAGTCTCCATTCCCGCCCTCAGCGGCGCGTCGACGCAACTGCGCGAGAATGTCGCTCCCGCTGACATTACTGGACATTTTGTGCAGGGCAAATACACCCTCGCCTCCCGTTCATGGGCGTCCACCGGAAAAAACATCTTTGCTGTTCAGCTAACGAACTCCGGATCGGCCGCTCTGCCCGTCACCACGGCATTGCTGGACGCCTACGGCCATCGCGACCTCGCCACGCTCAGCGGCAACATCGGGCAGGTGCATTGGTTGCGCGTTTCTCCCGAAGTCGTCAATGCGACGATTGGCGGCTCGCGGCCCGAAAACGGGACAGCTTCCGGCGCCCGCGTCCGATCAGTCGAGGTCGATCGCGGATATCTCCCGAATCTCACCTCGCATACCGCGGCGAAGCCGCTCTATCGCTGGAATGCACCGGACGCGGCAGGGCCGGCAGCCACTGCGAACTCCGGAACCGTTTCCCTCGGCGACATCATTATGCCGCAGAGTCGCTTCACCGTTCGCGCCTCCCTCACCGTTGACGCCGCGGACAGCGGCGCCACCATCCTCTCCGCCCTGGTCGATCACGGCTGGATGAAGCAAACCATCGATCCCACCGATCCGCTGGGAAACACCCGCGGGCACGACATTCCCAGAACCCAGGGTGCGGCCGCCGGGCTGATCGTTTATCTT
>JAJZNH010000381.1 GCA_021811745.1 Acidobacteriota bacterium | reverse complement strand
CTCCGCGCTGGCCGATGCTCACGGCGCGCTGGTCGTGCCGCACGGTTCCAGCGTTTACAGCTATCACTTCACCATCACGCGCCATAACAGCCCTTTCTCGGAGTTCCTGATGATGGCGCCGAAGGCGGATAAGGTCGTTCCCATGTTTTCGCCGCTGCTGCTGGATGAACCTGTGCCAAAGGATGGCCGCATGCGCCTTTCCGGCGCACCGGGATTTGGCGTTCGCCTCAATCCGGAGTGCCGGCTGCACTCGCTCGACGCCGGCAAAGGCGCGTTCTGAACGCGGCAAACGGTATAATCGGCCTATGGCGGCGGGTACACAGACCAATTCGCCGGAGAACGCAATCGCACCCGAAACGGCGCTGAAGTTGCGCGCGCTGGAGACTCGGCTGGAGCAATTGGGCAGCCTCGTGGTGGCCTACTCCGGCGGCGTGGATTCGGCATTTCTGGCGGCCACGGCGCATCGCGTGCTGGGCGCGCGCATGCTGGCGGTGCTGGCCGATTCGCCCAGCCTGGCGCGGCGCGACATGGAGCAAGCCTGCGCCTTTGCGCGCTCGCTGGAAATGCCCCTGCGCGTGATCCAGACCGAAGAACTGGAGCGGCCCGAGTATGCGCGCAACGATGCCAACCGCTGCTTCCATTGCAAGGACGAGTTATTTACCGTCATGGAAGCGCTTGGCGGCAAGTTAGGCTTCGCCAATATCGCCTACGGCATGAATGCCGACGACACCAGGGACTATCGCCCCGGCCAGCGGGCCGCCACAGAACATGAAGTGCTGGCGCCGCTGGCGGAAGCCGGCCTGACCAAGCTGGAGATTCGCGCCCTTTCCAAGGCCGCCGGTTATCCGCTCTGGGACCGGCCCGCGGCGCCTTGCCTCTCGTCGCGTGTGGAGTACGGCCGCACCGTGACGCGCGAAGTGCTCGAACAGGTGGAAAAGGCCGAGGAGAGTATGCGGCAGTTGGGCTTTCGTGAGCTGCGCGTGCGCCATCATGGGGAACTGGCCCGCGTTGAAATCGCCCGCACTGAGCTGCCCCGCGCGCTGACGATGGAGATGCTGGATGCGATCACCGCCGCGTTGAAGCAGGCTGGCTTCAAATACGTGACGCTGGATTGCGCCGGCTTCCGCTCCGGCTCTCTCAATGCACTCTTGCCGGCCGAAATTCTTGCCCGGCGCGGCGCGTAGCCCGCAAGAACGCGTTTCGCGAAATAGCGTCAATCGGAGGCGAAACCCTCAAGCCGGCGCGATACCAGGGAGCGACAGCCTTGCATGCTGCCGTGAGGGTTAGGCGATTTCACAAAACGCCGTATAAAATCACAATGCGATGCGTATCGGATACTTGGAGTGTTTTTCAGGCATAAGTGGCGACATGCTGCTCGGCGCCCTTGTCGATGCCGGCGTTCCTTTTGACTCTCTGGCGAAGACCGCGGCCGCGCTGGACGTCGGCGCGAGGCTGGAGATGCGCAAGGTAAGCCGCGGCGGGCTAGCCGGCACCAAGGTGGACGTGGTCACGCCCGATCATCCCGCAAGCGAACCCGGGCATACCCATGAGAGCCACGCGGCGCATAGCCACGAGCACGGCCACGCTCACCATACTCATCCCCACGAGCACCCCAAGCACGAAAAGCACGACGCGGACCACGCGCATGAGCATCACGAGCACGCGCCGCACCGTTCCCTTTCCGCGATCCTCAATATCATCCGTTCGGCGCCGGTTGCCGACGCGGTGAAAGAGCACGCCAGCCGCGCATTTCAATTGCTGGGCGAGGCTGAGGCCGGCATCCATTCCATTCCCATTGAGAAGGTGCATTTCCACGAGGTGGGCGCGGTGGACACCATCGTCGATATCGTTTGCGCGGCGGCAGGATGCGAGGCTCTCCGCGTGGATCGCTGGCTGGCTTCACCCCTGAACGTGGGCAGCGGAACCGTCAAGTGCCAGCACGGAACGCTGCCGGTGCCCGCTCCGGCTACGCTGGCGCTGCTGGGCGATGCGCCGGTATATGCGGCGGGACCGCCACTGGAGCGCGTCACTCCCACGGGCGCGGCGATTTTGCGCATGCTCGACGTGCGCTATGCGCCGTTGCCGGCCATGCGCGTCAAAGCGTCAGGCTATGGAGCAGGCGAACGCGACACTGCGGGGCAGCCCAATCTGCTGCGCTTGCTGGTGGGCGAGGAGGATGCCGCGGATACCGCCGTCGAGCCGATTGCGGTGATTGAGGCGGTCATCGACGACTCCAGCCCGCAGTTGCTCGCTTACGTGAGCGAGTTGCTGCTCCAGGCCGGCGCATGGGATGTGTATCGCCTGGCGGTGCAAATGAAGAAAGGCCGCACCGGCGTGCAAATGACCGTGCTTTGCCGCCCCGATCTTGTGCCGGCGCTGCGCGACCTTGTATTCCGTGAGACCACGACCATCGGCCTGCACTGGCGGATCGAAAACAAGCTGGCGCTGGCTCGCGAGTTCACTGAAGTTACAACCACATGGGGGCCTGTCAGAATGAAGATCGCGCGCTGGCCTTCCGGCGATGTGGCCAACGCCTCGCCTGAGTACGAGGACTGCCGCAAACTCGCCACTCAACACGAAGTCCCGCTCAAACGGGTGATGCAGGAAGCCATGCAGGCCTACGCGGCCACAAAGGAGGTGCGCCGATGAATCGCGCTCAGATCGAAACGCTCTTGAATGAAGTACGCGAGGGCCGCACCGGCGTGGACCAGGCACTCGATCGCCTGCGGGGAATGCCCTTTGAGGATCTGGGCTTCGCCAAGCTCGACCATCACCGCGCGCTGCGCACCGGCATGCCGGAAGTAATTTTTGCCGCAGGCAAGGCGACACAGCAGGTGGCGCAAATATTTGCCCGCATGGCCAAGGCCGGCGGCAACGTGCTGGCCACCCGCGTCACGCCGGATATGGTTGAAGCGGTCCGCGCCGTCGAGCCGCGCGCCGAGTTCCACGAGACAGCGCGCGCCATTACGCTGGCGCAAGCTCCCACGCCTCCCGGCAAAGGAACGATCGCCGTGGTGTGTGCCGGCACCAGCGATTTGCCGGTGGCCGAAGAAGCCGCTGTAACCGCGCGCCTGATGGGCAATACTGTCGAGTTGATTGCCGATGTGGGCGTGGCCGGCATCCATCGCCTGCTGGCGCAAACAAGCTCGCTTCAATCCGCGCGCGTGCTGATTGTGTGCGCAGGCATGGAAGGAGCGCTGCCGACCGTAGTCGGTGGCCTGGTGCATGCGCCGGTGCTGGCCGTTCCCACCAGCGTGGGCTATGGCGCCTCGCTGGGCGGCGTGGCCGCGCTGCTCGGCATGCTGAACACGTGCACGCCCAACGTTTCCGTGGTCAACATCGACAACGGCTTCGGCGCGGCCTGCATAGCATCGCTGATCAATCATCTTTAGAACCGATTCGCTCCATTCACGCGGAATCGGAATGCGCGCCCAGCGAACTGGGCTTGAGAGTCGCTTGGGATGAATCGGCGCTTCATGCCCTTTACGCCCAATCATCCCGGCATCGGCGCATTTTTACTGCGATCAATCAGCAGCCGGTTTCAGCCGGGCATTGACGTTCCTGGAGATGCCTCCGGCTGCCTTCCGCTCCATTGGGCGCTCCAATCCCTGCGCTGTTTGCGCCATGCGCAGGTGTTCTTCCATCAGCTTTCGCGCCTCCGCGGCGTTCCGGCTGCGAATGGCGCGATAAATGGCACGGTGCATCTCAGCAGATTCACGCGTATCAATCGAGCGCTCCACCGTCTTGCGGCGCTTGTCGTACATCGAGGAAGAAACCGTCTCCATGACCGCCGCGAGAATCGGATTGCCTGAAGCCTGCGCGAGGATGCGATGGAAGAGAACGTCGTGAATGAGGTAATCGGAGGGAGAGCCGATCGCGGCAAACATCTCTGCAACCTCTTCGGCTAGCGCCGTATGGTGCTCTTCCTTTCCGCGCTCAGCAGCCAGAGCAGCAAGGTTGCTTTCAAGGATGA
>JAJZNH010000013.1 GCA_021811745.1 Acidobacteriota bacterium | reverse complement strand
CCTGGAAAAGCTCGGAGACATCAGTCTTCGGGACTGGATCCTGATGAAGCTCGACATGTCGAATGCGCTGCGGCCCAGCGAGCTCTTCCCACTGCGGTGGCGCTGCTTCCTTGAGGACAACCGTGTTCTGGATATTCAGGAGACGGTTTACAAGGGGAAACTCCGCCCCTTCGGAAAGACCAAATCCAGTCTTACCAAGGTCCCGATCGCCGATGTTTTGGCGAACGAAATCGCGGAGTACCGGGAGGAGTGCAGGAAGCAGGGGAAAGACACCTCCCCGGACGGTTTTATGTTTCCGGGGCGCTTCGGCGGACCGATGGACTCGAGCAACTATCGCCACCGGGTCCTGCACAAGCTGGCCGGGGAGCTGGAGCTGCCGAAGCTGACGTTCCAGGTCATCCGCCGCACCATCGCCACCCTGGGAAAGACCAAGGGGCACCCCAAGGACATCCAGGGCCTGATGCGGCACAGCCGGCTGGCGACGACCATGGAGGTTTACATGCAGTCGCTGCAGAAAGAGGTCCGGACGGCGATCAACTCGATTCACGACGAGTTGATGGCGACCGGTACTGACGGCTCAGAACCGCAGCCGCCAACCGTGTCGGAAGGAAGGGCAGATCGCGAAGCTGGAACATCCGGACGAAGTCACACGATGGAACGGCAGCGCAAGCAGAAAGGAGAGGATAGAGAAAAGAAGATGCCGTCGCGCTGCAAGATTCTGCCATTTGCGGGCAAAATGCGGGCAAACGGTTTGGAAGGTCTCCGCTAAGTTGTTGGTGTATTTGGTGGACCTGGTCGGGATCGAACCGACGACCTCTTCCATGCCATGGAAGCGCGCTCCCAAACTGCGCCACAGGCCCACATCAGGCGGATCCAACTCTCTTATTGTCGCCGCTTGGAGGGGATTCGTCAAACGCTGTATCGCCCGGGGCAAATTGTCTTTGAAATGGCCCCATCGAGATTTCGGATAACGTCGGATGCCCGATCGAAGGATGGCAGCCGCTTGCGCGGAGTGCGGGACCGGCGAATCTTGATTCGGAAGCGCACACTGCATCACGCTCGCGCCGCTCGGCTGGTCAATGGCTCTCGGGGAATTAATGCTGGGGGTTGCGCTCTCATTTCGCTGTCCGTTTACAATCGCATCAAGTCTTCGTAATCCTTCATTCAATGACGACCAACCGTAAAAAAAAATACGCCTCCACAGACGCGCTACCGCCAGAGAACGGCTTCTCGCTCATCTCGACGGAAAAGCTGCTCCAGCTTTACTCCACCATGGTCAAGATCCGCATGCTGGAGAGGCTCGCCCGTCCGTTGTTCCCGTCAAGCCAATCTTATGCGAATGGTAATACCACGAGAAGTCAGGAGGCGGCTGCGGTCGGAGTGGCTGTTGACCTGCTGCCCAAAGACGTCATTGTCCGGTGCCCGGGTGGATTCGTCCTTGATTTCGTCAAGGGTGTTCCGCTCGTTCGGCTTCTCCCGCGACTGGGCGCGGACGGAGGCCGGGGGAATAGCCGCACCTCCTATGCCCAGCTCGATCGCGCGATCCAAACCGCGGTAGGGAACACAATGAAGCGCGGGGCAGTCGCAGTTGTTTTTCGCACCGGCGGGTTTACGGAAGAGGAGTCATGGCAGCGTGCGCTGCAGCTTGCCGGCAAGCTCAAGTTGCCGGTGATCTTTGTTTGCTGGAAGGGCTTCATGGCCGGCACCGAAAGCGAGAAGAGAACAATGGGGCGGAAGGATGCAGTATGGCCGGCGCCGGCATTCGGCTTTCCCGGCATTACTGTGGACGGCAATGATGTGGTTGCCGTCTATCGGGTCGCCACTGAGGCCATCGCGCATGCTCGCCGAGGCAACGGCCCCACGCTGATCGCATGCGAAAGCTGGCCGGACAACGATTGCTCGATGTATGACAAAGAGCTATCCAGCGCTTTGTGGCAGGCGCGCCGCTCGCAATCCTGCGACCCCACCCTGGTCATGGAGGAATATCTGACAGACAAGGGATTGTTCAAGCAGAAGTATCGGCGCGAGGCCGCTGCCGCATTCGGAAGGGAATGGGATGCCGCTATGCAGAGTTCCGGGAGATCTCGGCCTTCCGCGGCACGCCGTGGCTTGGCAATGCGGTGAATCACCTTCCAGCTTTCGAGTATGCGCTCTGCTTCCGAGGTGGATGCTTCGCTGAGGATGGAGTCGTGCAGGAATGCCGATTCCGGGATAGGGCAGTCATATTTTGCGCGGGCGCCTTTTATGGGCAAATTATTGCATTTTTTTACAAGCAACACTGCGGCTGCGAGGAGGTCTTGGTGTGCTGGCGCGGACACTGGCTGAACGGGAAGCGCCTTGGCCAGTTACTATGTGGATTCTACCGGAGATGCGTGAAGTCATCTAATTCGCGCAGATATTCAATGCTGTATTTAATTCGCGTGGAACCATGTCCTTCTCTGTTCTTGCCTGGCTGGCATTTCCGGCATCTTAACCAGAGTGTGTGAATGATAGAGTGGGGGTATGGGCTTGGTGAATCGCGTATCTGTCGCGCCTGTTCTTCTTTGCGCAGGCGCATTGGCTGGAGTTCTTCTGGCGGCCAACGTGCTGATGGCTGAGCCGCCTGGAGCGCCGTCTGGCACAGCACAAGCGGAAGGAAGCGCTAATACCCCGGCTTCAGTGTGTGAGCCAGCTTCTCTTGGGTCACCGTATATCCCGGTTGATAGTTGGGTCTATCCGGCCGTGATGCGGCTGTATTCGCTTGGCTTTGCGGGCGACATTTTTCTGGGCATTCGGCCCTGGACGCGCGCGAGCTTGCTGCATGTGCTCGAAGGTACCGAAACCGAGATACAGGATGCTAATGGCTCGTCGGCCGCGGAAGAGGCGGAAGGGATCTACGAGGCCCTGATGCATTTTTTGGAAGCTGATATCCAGGGCCCGTGCATGACGCTTGAAGGCAACGTGCATCTTGAGTCAAGTTACACATTGATGCGAGCCATCAGCGGCACGCCGCTGCGGGACAGTTACCATCTCGGGTCCACGATTATCAATGACTACGGGCGGCCTTACGAGAATGGCTTCAATAACTACACGGGGGCCAGTGGCTATGCTTCAGCGGGACGCTTTGCTGTATATGTGAGGGGCGAGTTTCAAGGAGCACCTTCCGCGGCGGGTTATCCGGCTGCGCTGGCGCAGATACTTTCGAGTCAGGTAGACTATATTCCTTTTATCAATCCCCTCACGAATCAGCCCTACAATCAGACCACCATTCCTTTAGGCCCCATCGGGACAGCTACTGACGGACGCTTTTTGGAGGCTTACGTCTCCGCGCAAGTGCTCAACCACGTAATCTCCTTTGGCAAGCAGGACGAGTGGCTGGGGCCTGCAATGGGCGCAAGCATGGCCTTTTCCAATAACGCTGAGAACTTCTACGCCTTTCACATTAACCGCATCGAGCCGTTGTATATTCCGGGACTCTCGAAGATTACAGGCCCCTTCCGCTATGAGTTTCTGGTGGGCTCGCTGCGGGGCCATACCCTGGTGCCCAATCCAGCGTATCCCGCGCCGAACCAGCCGAATGTAATTAATCCTGGCGACCCGTGGGTGCATGTGGAGAAGATCAACTTCAAGCCCACCAAGAATCTCGAATTCGGATTTGAGCGCACTGCGCTTTTTGGAGGCAAGGGCCATTCGCCGGTAACGATCCACACTTTTCTGAAGAGCTTCTTCAGTCTGGCAGCACCCAGCGCGGCAGTTAAGTATAGCCGCAGCGATCCCGGAGCGCGATTCGGCTCATTTGATTGCACCTACAGGTTGCCGTACCTGCGTAACTGGCTCACGTTTTACACAGACTCCGAGGTGCATGACGATGTTTCGCCCATTGACGCTCCGCGGCGCGCCGCGTGGCGGCCTGGGCTCTTTCTCTCCCATGTGCCCGGCATTCCCAAGCTCGATATTCGCGGCGAAGCGGCAATGACCGATCCATCCGTCTCGAC
>JAJZNH010000146.1 GCA_021811745.1 Acidobacteriota bacterium | reverse complement strand
TCACACGCAGGAACTCCATTTTGTTGCCGCCGGCAGGCGAGCCTTGTGCTTGTGGACCGACAGCTTGTTCGGCAACGGCTGGTGCGGCCTTGCCGGCGAGCGCTGCCGCACCGGTGAACGCGGCCAGCTTAAGAAACTCGCGCCGCGGCTGCAATTCGCTTGCTTTCCTTGACATAAGTCCTCTTTCGAACATCGGGTTTGAGGGTTCAGGATGGCGGTTACCGCCCAGGAGCAACGGCAACGGCTCTCGACATGGCCCTGCCGGCTGCTGGAATTTGCGAACGCTCAAGGGCACGCGGCAGAGAACCCTCTGTGCGCACGGTCAACAAGGAAAGCAGGGCTACGAAGACATCATATCTCCGAAGCAGGCGAGTCTCGGGTCAAAACAGACATTGCGGCTGAGGCCGGCCATCGGGAGGCCCTGCAGGCACTGCCGCATCTGTCCGTATCAGGGCACCGACATCGTGGATGAGAAGGGCAAGGCGAGTGCAAGCGCATCGCCGGCGGCCCGACGGGGACGCGGCGAGAATCGAGCCGCAGCGGCTGCGCTGTCCAGCAGGGGCAGGCGGCTGAGGTTTCCCATTTATCAGCAGCTTGCAGAACCATCCTCCGGGGAGGTTGGAGCGCAATGGAGGGAATCCCGGCATGGCGTTCGCGCTGTGACGAGAACTCAACTTGACATGCCACACATCTTGGTAGTAGGAACTCACGCAAGGATAGGAGAACCGACTTGGCCGCACCCAAGCTGTCGAAGCTCGAGTTTCAGATCATGGAAGCGTTATGGGCCGGGGGCGAGCGCTCGATCCGCGCGATTCTGGACTCGATGCCCGGCAAGCGCCAGCCGGCGTACACGACGGTGCAAACGACGATCTATCGCATGGAAGGCAAAGGGGTGGTTCGCCGCGTGAGGAAGGTGGGAAACTCTCACATCTTCACGGCCTCCGTGAGCCGCGAGGCGGCGCAAGGGCGGTTGATAGACGATCTACTGGCCCTCTTGGGCGGCCGTCCGGAGCCGGTCCTGGCGCACTTGATCAAGACTGACAAGCTGACGATCGAGGACGTAAAGGAGGCGGAGCAGGCGCTGGGTCCTCTGTCGCGCGCGGAGAAGCGATCGATATAAAGCCGATATCTACTTGACGCGACGGACCCCAAGATGTAGTGTGAGGGGCCATGGGCGAGGATCATCCAGAGACCCTGCTTAGTTTGGAGAGCCTCATCAGCCGGGGCGATTCCTGTGGGGCTTGGCAGAGGGTTGCGCACTGGCCCGAGGGCTGGATAAGTTGGCGCTTCGGCGGCTGCCTGCACGCGACGCGGATAAAGGCAGGAACTAAACTCCAAGCTAGTCATCCGCCCCGGACGATCCACCTTCGGGCGAGGAAACAAGTTACCAGCCGGAAGAACGGCAGCCGCGCTCTTAGACTGGGGCGCACCTTGGGACTGAACAGTTCCAAGACCACCAGAAACCCATCCGGGACGTGTGAGCCGGAAGAGGCGCCATCATATCCCGGACGAGATTACACTTCGCATCAACCGCCGCGAGCAAGTCTGGCGGGGCAATCCTGTTTTCTCGCCTGTTGCAACGGTCTGTGCAGGCCGGGCTCGATCCTTTCTCTTGGCTGACCGAACCCACGACCGGCAGTAATCCGTGACGTCGAGCAAAGGTCCATCACCTCGGAATGGTTCTAACATTTTTAGACTGGGGAGCAAACACATGAATGAACGAATCCTGAAATATGCCTTTGCAGTTCCGCTGTTGAGTTTGGCTTTCTTGCCAATGGGCTGCAAGAAGCCTCCACCAATAACTCTGGCGTGCAATGCGAGCGCGCCCGCGGTCTACCCTGGTGAACCTCTTACCGTAACAGCTACCGCCGAATCGGTAAGCACCAAGAAGCACACGAACGTGATCTATAGCTGGAGTGGCGAAGGAGTGACCGGCACAGGGGAAACAGCCACTGTGGCGACGGGGTCGCTGGACCCCGGCAACTACACGGCAAAGGCTGAAGTAAAGGAGGGGAAAAAAGGCAAAGAGGGCCTGAAGCCGGGTCAAACCGCTCAATGCGATGCCAACTACACGGTGAAGGCTTTTGAGCCGCCGACGATCTCTTGCTCAGCCGACCCGATGGAAGTGAAGCCCGGCGGGACGGCTACGATTACGGCCTCGGCCGTGAGTCCACAGAACCTTCCGCTGACTTACAGTTACTCGGCTTCAGCGGGCACCATATCTGGCAGCGGCACGACAGCAGAGTTTTCTTCGGCCGGAGCACCGACCGGAGCAGTTGGCATTACCTGTAACGTCTCCGACAACAAGGGCCACACGGCGCGCGCCAACACGACGGTAACGGTTCTAGCACCTCCGCCGCCGCCACCTCCGCCGCATACCCAGGCGCTCTGCTCGATCAGCTTCACGACCGACAAGCGGCGGCCCACGCGCGTGGACAACCAGGCCAAGGCCTGTCTCGACCAGGTGGCTCTTGAACTGAAACAGCAGGCCGACGCCACAGCGGTACTCGTAGGCGAACAGACACCCGCCGAGGCAACCATCACCCAGAAGCAGGAAGCACGAGCGGCGAAGTATCCGCGGCGGCGCTTCAAGGTCACGTATTATGCCGCGCAGCGCGCCGTCAACGCCAAGGATTACCTGGTAACCCAACAGGGCATCGACTCCTCGCGCATCAGCGTGGCCACCAGCCCAATGGAAGGGCAAGAAGTACAGGATTATCTGGTGCCCTCCGGCGCGAACTTCTCGAACGATGTTCCGGGGACGACGCCCGTGAACGAGAACGAAGTCAAGCCAATTCCGCGCGTACCTTTGCCTCAACGGCATCGCTAAGACGCGGCAACAAACAGCGGATCTTCTCCAGGACGACTGATCCGGTCTCCGATGAGGCGCCGCAGCGCGGCAGACCCGCCCAGCAGGGCGGGTCTGCCATTTCAGGATGGGAGCGCATCCGGCTTCGCCCGATTCAGCGCACAGCCGGCAAGTTCGGTTCAGCGAGCCGCACTTCAAGGAATCCGGGATGAGGAGTGGATGGGTGCGTCTGTTCATTCACTCAAGGATCTGATGCGGATGGCTGCGAATACCGCGCGCGATTGGAATCAGGTTGCGCAGTGCTGCAAGGCCGGACGGTAAGCGGCTGGCGCAGCCCGTTCACAAGGTTGTGGCCGCGGGTCGGTACCGGTTCGTTCGCGGGCAGTGAAAGGGATCGCCTGCCGGAATCTCGTCCCTGTCCGTCCATGGGTCTACTCCACCCGCAAGGCCGCGACCGGATTCACCGCCGCCGCCCTTCGCGCCGGAACCAGACTGGCGGCGAGCGCGCACAAGCCCATCGCCAGCACCGCTCCGGAGAGCACCACAGGATCCCAACCTTTCACCTGGTACAGCTTGGAGGCGATCAGGCGGGCACAGCCGATCGACGCAGGCACGCCGATAAGCAGCCCGATGACAATCTGCAGGAAAGCACCTTTCAGCACCAGCGCCACCACGCCGGTGCGGTTCGCCCCCATTGCAATGCGCACTCCGATCTCGCTGGTCCGCCGCTCCACGCCATACGCGGTCACGCCGTAGAGCCCAACGCCCGCCAAGATCAGGGCGAGGAGTCCGAAGAGGCCCGTTAGTTGGGCCACGGTCCGTTCCTGGTCCAGGCGGTCGGCCACCTGCTGCGCCATGGGTCGAATCCTAACCAAAGTCAGGTTGGGATCGACGTCGGAGAAGGCGCGCTTCACCTGCGCCTCCAGTCCCTCCATCCCTCCCTGGATCTCGAGCACCGCGGCTTCCATGATGTGGCTGCGGTCGTCGACCATCTGGATCATCTGCTTGTCGTAGGTGGCATGTTGCGCCAGCGGGACAAAGAACAGCGGCGGCCGCCAATGGCCGCTCGGATCGGTATAGTTTGCCGTGTGCAGCACGCCCACGATCTCGTAGGTCTTCGCGTAGCGCGGCTCGTCAATTCCGAAGACATGACCGATGGGATTCTC
>JAJZNH010000946.1 GCA_021811745.1 Acidobacteriota bacterium | reverse complement strand
GCGATGGATTCGAGGCAACGGCGGCGGACCATAAAGTAACCGGACATAGGGTCTTTGGCGCGGAGGCCCCTACGTTGCAGGGGCAATGTGACCCAGACAGCCGCTGCCGACAGGAACTTGCGGAAGGGATTCCATGCCCCCAGCTCGCCGCCCGGGGTATAGCGGCTGCCGATCACAATGTCACAGCCCTCCCTGATCACGGCAATCAACTGCGGCAGCAGTTCAGGAGGATGCTGCAAATCGGCATCCATGACGCCGAGCACCGTCGCGTCCGTGCGCTGCCAGCCGTGCAGGACAGCTCCGGAGAGCCCGCGTTCTCCCTTGCGCAACAGTAGCCGGACATGCGGATCTCTCTCCGCGATGGCTGAAACCACAGCTCCGGTTCCATCGCTGCTGTCATCGTCCACCACCAGGATCTCGTAGGGAAAACCCAGGGGATCGATGACGGAGCGGATATGATCGAGCAGGCATCCGATGTTCTCAGCCTCGCAAAGCGTTGGTATAACGAGCGCGAGCTTTTCCTCCTCGTCACCCGGAGAAGCCCTGGGCGGCAGGGGAACGGCCTCATTTGCGGTGAGGCCAGGTTGTTGGATGGTTTGCCGGAACATGCCCATAACAGAGTACACGGAACCAAACGTTTTGGCTCTCAATGCATCGAAGATTTATGGACGCATTTGAAACCGAGGTACCTAACTGGTTCAGCCCCCGGGGGATGGACGGACGCTCCTTTAGTGGCAAGCGCCTCCCATGTAGCTCCGTCCCTGCATCACCGGCTCCGTGTCACTTCCAGAACGAGCCGATTTCTGTAAGAAAGGGAAGACATTTCCGGCTTCAGTCTCATACAATCAAACGGTAGCGTTCCGGGCACAAGGCGGAAACTCTCTCCGAGCAACACGCCTTATTCGCGTTTCCTGCCAGTCTAAGTAAAGAACAAGATGGCGAAGAGCCAACAGTCTGCGCGGGCATATCCCTTTTTCCGGACGCCTGCCAGGCAAAGGCCCTGCAAATCATGCAGTATCTCAAAGGAAAGTAAGGACTTATCAGCGTGGGTAGATTCCGTAACCGCAATATTCTTTTGCTTCTTGCATTCACGATTCTCGCGATTGCGGTAATGGGATACCACCCCGGCGTAGAAGATGACGGTGTCTACCTTCCGGCCGTCAAGCGTGATCTCAACCCGGCTCTCTACCCCCACGATTCCGTGTTTTTCCGGAAGCAGGTCCAGGCTACGCTTTTCGACAAGGGGGTTGCAGAGTTTATCCGCTTGACGCATATCCCGGTCCCTGTGACCGAGTTGCTCTGGCAGTTTGCATCCGTCTTTCTCATCATCTTCGGCTGCTGGAGCATTGCGCGAAAGCTGTTCGATGACGAGCAGACGCAATGGGCCGGGGTCGCCATGGTCGCGGCAATGCTAACGCTCCCCGTGTCCGGAACCGCCCTTTATCTGGCCGATCAGCATCTCCATCCGCGCAATATTGCCACGGCGCTGATTCTACTTGCAATCTGGCGTATTCTGTCCGAAAAACGATGGCAGGCAGTACCCCTGCTGATGCTGGCCTTTGTGTTCCACCCCATCATGGCCGCAATGGGCATCTCTTATTGCTTTTTTCTGACCATGACGATGCAGGAGCCGGTGTTCGTCTGGTTGCGGGCATTGCGCCGCTCTCCGGCAGCCATCGCCCCCTTGGCCTGGATCTTTGAGCCCCCCAATCGCCTCTGGCTCAAGGCCCTCAGAACCCGGAACTATTTCTTTCTCTACCAGTGGACCTGGTACGAGTGGCTCGGCGTAATCGCGCCCATACTTCTCTTTTGGCTGCTCTGGCGGTTTGCGAAGAAACACGAGAAGGACACTCTGGCCCGCTTTGCTTTGGCCGTCTTCATCTACGGGGTCTTTCAGTTCATCATCGCCCTCATCCTGATCACTCCGCCATCCCTCATCCGGCTGATGCCCCTCCAGCCGATGCGCTTTCTTCAACTGCTCTACGTCTTCATGGTCCTCATGGCCGGCTGCCTGCTGGGCAAGTACTTCCTGAAGGCCAGCTTCTGGCGCTGGGCTGTCTTCCTCCTGGTCATCAATGGCGGCATGCTTATCTCACAGTTAATGTTGTTCCCGAACAGCCCGCATCTGGAACTGCCGGGCGAGCGGCCGTCCAACCCCTGGCTGCAGGCATTTGCCTGGATACGTCACAATACCCCCATCGACGCATACTTCGCGCTCAACCCGTACTATCTGGCGGTGCCGGGAGAGGATTATCACAGTTTTCGCGCGCTGGCCGAACGCAGCCAACTGGCCGATGCGATTAAGGATACGGCTGTGGTGACACAGGTTCCCGACCTGGCTCCGGAATGGAACAAGCAGGTGGTGGCGCAAAAGGGCTGGAGCCATTTCCGGCTGGCCGACTTCGAACGGCTCAAGTCGGAGTTTGGCGTGAATTGGGTATTGGTTTCCTATCCGCAGCCCTCTGGTCTCGACTGCCGATGGCACAATACTTCGCTTGCGGTCTGCCAGGTACCGTAGCTTCAGGCCGAGCCTATAACGCTTTCCCTTCTGCCGGGTCCGAAAGCCGGGAATCAGCCGCAGCGGATGGCGGTTTTCTCAAGAAAGCGCCACTCTGGGTTGAAATCGCAGAATCCGCATGAGAAGGAGAAGCACACTGCCTGAACTCCTGCGCGGTAAATGGGTTTTGCGCAACGGGGTCCTATCCGCGAGAATGAGGGTGTTGCCCATTACCGGCATGGAGACAGGATCATGCTCAATCTTACCCAGCGACTGATCCTCGGCTGTGCGCTGCTCGCGTGCCTCACCATCGGCCTGGTGGCGATGACACACCATGCTCTGGTGGCTGCCGGGCAGACCACCCTGGCCTACGGCTTTATTGCGATGGCTCTGCTGCTCGAGCTGGGCACTATCTACTTCGTTCTCAAGCCGATTCGCATGGTGGCCCGCGATGCTCATAAGATTGCCCAGGGCAACCTCGAACATCGTGTCGAATGGAGCAGCCGTGACGATTTCGGCGTCATCGCCAATGAATTAAACCGGATTGCGGTGAGGTTGCGCGAGTTGCGCGACTCCGAGGCTGGACGTCGACAGATGGAGTTTCAACTCTCCGATGCCGTGCTGCAATCCATCTTTGAACCTGTCATCGTAACCGACGGAAAAGGCCATGTGCTTAAAGTGAACCAGGCTGCGGCCGAGATCCTCGGCGATGCCGCCACCGACCGCATGGCGTTAGCCAACACTCCCGGCGGCGGCAAGATCCTGAGCGCCATACGCGATGCCGTCTCCATGCAAAAGGCGGTGGCGGCGGAAGATGAGGCTGCCATGCTGCCGCTACGCATCGGCCAGCGGGAACGCAGCTACCGGTTGCGTACCACGCCCATGCGCGACTCCGACGGAAGGCTGCTGGGCGCGGTCACCACGCTTGAAGACGTGACCACCCTGCAGGACACCGATCGCTTCAAGACGCAGTTCATTGCCGTGGCCAGCCGCAAGCTTCGCGACCCGCTTCTGCAGCTCCGCCGCGGGCTCTATGCGCTGGGCCAGGGATTTGGCGGCGAGCTGTCGCCGCTGCAGGCGGAACTGACAGCAACCGCCAGCAGTGAAGCGGAAAAGCTCGATGATCTCATGAGCGACCTGATCGAAGTAGCCGAACTTGACACCGGCAAACGCGAAATGAAGCTCGAAAGGCTGCGCCCCCTGCAGGCGCTGGAGGAAGCCCGCGACCGGTATTGCGATGAGGCTGCCGCGAAGCATATCCGCGTGGAAGTAAAGGCCTACGCCGACCTGTCCGCAGTTTATGCCGACCGCCGCGCAGTGCGCTCCATTCTCGACAATCTGTTGTCGAACGCCCTCCGCTACACGCCGCCCGACGGCGAGATTCTGCTGGCCGCCGAAGAGATCAAGGACTTCGTGCAGTTCACCGTGCGCGACACTGGCCGCGGCATCGAGGCCGAGCGGCTTAGCTCCATCTTCGACCGC
>JAJZNH010000647.1:1215-3985 GCA_021811745.1 Acidobacteriota bacterium | reverse complement strand
GATTGGGAGCCGGATCGGGAATACGAGTTCCGTTGTAGAAGAATTCGCGCTGCAGGGCTTCAACTTTGAGACCGCTCATGAATAGCTTCTCCTTGGTTGTCGAGAATGGGTCGACGTGGATTTATGCCGGAAATCTGATTCAATGGACAGGAACTACTGACTTCGAAAGGACCGGGATGGGAATCAACGAAATCGTTGCGGCTCTCGATGATGAGATCAGCCGGCTCGAGCAGGTGCGCAGTCTGCTGGCAGGCACCAAAGGTAGTGTCACGCACGCGTCAACTTCTTTCGCATTCGGCGCGAACCAGGATAGGCCGCGCAAGCGCCGCCACCTCAGCGCGGAAGCCCGGGAGAGAATCGCGGCTGCGCAGAGGAAGCGTTGGGCGGCTCAGAACAAGGCTGCCAGGAAGTAAGGTGCCGCGCCACGGCCTTCAAATTGTGGCTGGACCACACGGAAGTGGGCAGGGAACGTGAACGAGAGTACTTCCGGTCACAAATTGGCGGTCTGTGAGCGCGTGGGCGATTTGCCGCTCGTCCACCTGCGCGATTCCTCTCTGACCGGGGCAGGCACAAGTCACCATAGCCGACACAGACAAGTGAATCGTAGAACACCAATCCGTCTGTAGAGGGGGTCTTGGCGCTCGTGCCTACCCCCCTCCGTGAATGAGTTGCTGCATTGGCGCTCTTTGATTTAGAGACATGTGGGAGGTCACCAGCGAGCTATTATTGTATCGAATCAGATATTTGGCAGCAGATCAAAGTACTCTTCATCCTCGTTGCTGCCACCTTCGCCTTTTCCCACAAGCTTTTCCGATTCCACAAACTCAATGCGCTCGATCCACTTCACCATTTTGTAGCCAAGCTGATTTTCCACCCTTAGCCGCAACGGGGCTCCATACGTGGCCGGCAGCGGCTGCCCATTCATTCCATAGGCGAGCATGCACTCGGGCTTCATCGCGTTATAGAGGCTCTGCGTGTCATAGTAGTGGCCGCCCAGCGGTGCAGGGCCGAAGGAGTGAAACACAATTGTGGCTGCGCCGGGTTTGGGCCGGACATATTCGACAAGCCTGCGCAGAGGGACTCCATTCCACTGCGCAATCCCACTCCAGCCCTGAATGCAGTGGTGCATGGTGATCGTCTCTTCTTCGCCCAGCGCGCGCAGGTCATCCAGTGAAAGCTCCACCGGGTTTTCAACCATGCCGCTGATCTTCAGGCGGTAGTCCTTGAAGTCGCCAGCCACGAGCTGCTTCCATTCGTCGCGCACCGGAAGTTTACCGTTCGGCCAAAAGTAAGGAGAGATCTGTTCCTTTGTATAGCGCTGCTGCGGCGAGAGGCGATCAAGCGTGAGCAGCTTGACTGGCTCAGTGAGGGTCCTGGACACGTGCTGCAGGCCGCGCGGGAAATACCACGAGATGTAATGCGCAACCACCCACGACAGTACCACCAGGGCCAGGCCGATTAGACCAAGAACCATCCCATTGGGACTGGTGTTGTCCACGCCCAGCACGATGTGGTTCATGTTGCGACGGAAGCCGGTAAGGGCTACCAGTGTGACATGGGCGATGATGAAGTAGACAAAGCCGACCAGCACGAGGAAATGAATGGAGCGCGCTCCCTGACGGCCTCCGAAGAGGCGTGGGTAGCGTGGAAAGCGGTTGACCAACGCCGGGGACATAGCCATTCCAGTGAGGATGGCGAGAGGCGCCATGATGAAGATGGTGGCGAAGTAAACCAGTTGCTGCAGAGCGTTGTAACCATAGAATCCGTTGGGTTCGGGCGGCAGATGAAAATTTGCGTAGTAGACGAAGGTGCTCCATGCTTGCGCGAATATTCCCCAGGAGGCCGGCACCAGACGTTCCCACTGGTTGCTAGTAAGCAGTCCGGAGACGAAAAAGAATCCCGTAAGTACAAAGCCGTAGACATTGAGAAAATGCCAGCAGCGGCCGATGCCGATGGAGTGGCTGTATCCTGGTAGGCCGACGACGGGGGAGATATAGCGGTTATCATCTTTGGCGGTCCACAGACGGTCTTTCGGTACCTTGAGCGGCGTAAATCGGATCCACTCGCTGCCAGGCGTGCAGCCGTCGTTAAAGTAGAGCCGGGGATGATCCATCAGGATCGAAAGGCCGCTGCGGATCAGCATGAAGATGAAAAACAGATTGAAGAAGTGGCACCATCGAACCCACGCGGGAAAGCCGTGTGGACCGGTCGCGGTGCCGGGCATAGCTGCCGGATTTGGTGCGATATAGGGGAATCCCCAGAGTCTGGCCTGAACCCAGGCCACGCTGAGAGGAACCAGCACAAGCATGGCGATCATGATCAGGACAGACGGTCGAATCCAGACTCTGAATCTGCGGTCAGCCGGATAGTAGACGGCGCGTTCAGCGTCTGTAAGGGGAATCATCATCGCCTCGGGGAATGAGGATCTGTGTACAGGCAAATTATAAAACTGTGGACTCCGGCTAATGATCCGTGACCGCTGCAACGTGATACTTGCCGCGCGTCACGCACAACTCTCGTCAAGCTCGACGGCGCGCGGGAAGAGGATGTTGTTCTCGAGATGCACGTGCTGGTGCAGATCTTTTTCGAATTCTGCGAGCGTCTGGTAAAAGCCGCGGTAGGTGGGACAGGCCCATTCCGGCGGTGTGAATCCGTCGCTCAGCAGCCGCATTTGGGCCATGTCGTCGCCGGCGGCGCCGTGCTCGGCGATCATCATGCGGATGGGATTGCGTACGGCGCCGAAGCAGCCGAGCGGACGCGGGCCGCAATT
>JAJZNH010000647.1:0-1205 GCA_021811745.1 Acidobacteriota bacterium | reverse complement strand
TGGCGCGATTCCGCTCAAGGTTTGTGATGTAGGGGAAAAGCACCATCTCCTCTTTGGCGAGGTGCTGGAGTAGGTCCGGGCCCAGGGACTGAATGAGCTGCTGAATTTGCTCAAGCTCGGGGCGAGTCTCTCCGTGGCGCGACACGACTTTCTGTGCCAGCGTTTCAAGGCGCGGCAGTTCGGCGCGGATGTACGCGTGATGTTTCGCGGCGATGTGGCTACAGATGGTTTCAAGCGGCTCCTGCGTCCAGTCGCGGGTTTGTTCGCCGTCGTAAGTAGCGGCTTCCTGAATGGCCTCGAGAACGGCTTCGGGCTTGATCGAGTGCTCCTCGCAGGCCTCGGCGAGCGGTTTGCGGCCGCCGCAGCAGTAATCGATACCGAAGCGTTCGAAAACGCGGATAGAAGCAGGCTGCTCGATGGCGATGTCGCGGACGGTGGTTTGAGGTGTAGCCATGATGAATCTCCTGAGACTGAATCTAGCGGGATGCGTGCGAGCAGTCTGCGACTAAAGTCACTTCCCGAGTTGGTTCGTTAGAGTGTTCCCGATGCCTGAACAAGGAAATGCGATCTCCGTACTAGGCTCGGCTTCGCTCTTCTCGAACCTGTCGTCGGCGGAATTGAGCTCGCTGGCAGCCCACGCGGCGGGCAAACGCTAGGCGCAGGGCGAGGTCGGTCAGCGCCGCCGAGGATTTGCAGATTTTCTTCATTTCGCGCGACGATTTCCGCCGCTTTTGTCTGGAACATTCCGAAGTCGCGCTCAAAATGCTGGCCGTTGTGGGCCCGCGGCTGCGCCGCCTTGTGGGGATCATCGAAGAACTCTCATTCACCACGGTTCGTCAGCGGCTGGCATCGACACTGGTGCGGCTGGCTGAGACCGAGGGAAAGCGCACCGAAGACGTCATCGAGATTCAGCTCCCAGGGACGCATCAGAACATAGAGCATCAGCTCGGCACGGTGAGCGAACAGGTTCGCGCAATCTGATGCGCCTCCAAGCGGAAGGCCTGGTGCAGGTGGGAGCGCGCAACATCCCGGTGCCTGACCTGCCCGGACTAACGGCGATCCTTGACAGGAGATCGTAAAGCCAAAAACATCTTTTGTCACAGTCAAATTTGTTTGGTTGATTCAGGGGAATAATTAAGGCTGGGAGAAAAGCACAATTTGGATGGATGAACGGTAAGCTTCTTGGCGGCCTATGATGCCACTTT
>JAJZNH010001010.1 GCA_021811745.1 Acidobacteriota bacterium | reverse complement strand
CGGAAGGCAGCCGTCATGCTGAAGCGGGATTCCGTCAGAATCGTTGATATTGCTCTTGATTGCGGAGTCGGCGATGTGTCGAACTTCAATCGCGCATTTAAAGCAGAATTCGGAATATCGCCACGCCTGTATCGTTCTGCCTGAACAGGCGCGCGGTCGAAGCAGCCCAATGGCGAGTAACTGGCAGCAAGGTGCGCCGATTTCCGTGATGAACTAACCTCCAGCACGGCTCAATTCGTACTCTTGCTGAACACTTCGATCGGCTCGGACACATTCCGGACTTACAAGATCGGAGTCCCGTCGCTCAATATTCTGTCGACCCCAGTGGGAATTGCAGTATGCTCAGGGCGTGGATCCGGCGCCGTCCCAGCTCGGCAACATCACCGTGCCTCGGCACGAACAGGAGCAGTCCGCGGTCGCCGGCACTGCGGCACTGCACGCAACTGGGCTGGCCCCTTCTCTCCTGAACGATCTTTGGCTCGCCGCAGGCGGTAATGACTGCAATCTCACGCACGATCAATTCGGTAGGACCCTGGCAACCATCGGCACAAAATACAATCATGGCCTCCCGCCAGATTCCAATCCCAGTGATCTCGACCGTGCGCAATTCTATCGTTCGCTCCACCTTTCGGAACTGGCCCTTGCGCAAGCCTGTGCACTGGGCAGCGAACCGGCATGGGAGCGCTTCGTTGCGCTCTACCGCGCAGAGCTAATAAAGGCCGGCGCCACAATTACTGGTGCAGCTGCTTTGGGCGAAGAACTTGCCGACTCCATCTACGCGGATATCTATGGATTGCGTCAGGTGCAGGGGGAACGCCAATCGCCGCTGGCTTCGTACTCGGGCCGTGGCTCACTGCAAGGCTGGCTGCGGGCCACACTCGCGCAGCGCTACCGCGACCACTTACGACGCACACGGCGTGAGGTTGAGCTCCAGAATTTCGACGGCCCCGTGCGCGAGTCGCCGACGCCCCACGGTGCAGAGTTGCCCCTCCTCGCTGCCGCCGTCGCAAAGGCGCTCGTAGATTTACCGCCCGGCGATCGCTATTTGCTCGCAGCACATTTCCTTGACCGGCAAACGCTGCTCCAGATTGCGCGCACGCTGGGCGTGCACGAGGCAACCATCAGCCGCCGGACCAAACGTCTTGTCAAGGAGATCCGTAAGCGGCTTCTTCGCAACCTGACTGCAGGCGGCCTGAGCAAAGCGGCCGCGTACGAGGCGCTCGGTGCCGATCCACGAGATGTCGAGATAAACTTGCGCGCTCTGCTGCAAGATTCACAACTTGCCGCGTTCTCTTGTCAGGAGGACGCGGCGCAACCCCGAAAACAGGTTGACGATGAGTGAAGTATTTCAATCCGGCCGGCATCCTGACGCCGATCAGTTGAGCGCCTTCGTTGAGCACGCTCTGCCTACGCACGAGCGCGAGGCAACACTGGCGCATCTGGCCGTTTGCCCGGAGTGCCGTACCATAGCGGCGCTCTCCGCATCGGCGACCGAAGCACCTCAAAAGCACACAGAAACTCCTTCTCGCAAGATGTGGCTGCGGGGCTGGAACCTCGCCTGGGCATCCGTCGCGGTCTCCGCCGTGCTCGCCTTGGTGATTGTCTTTGCTTATTCCCCATGGTCTAACCATCGACGGCAAAGTCAGCTTGCCGAAACCCAGGTTACGAAGCCGGCCCCGTCGAATCCGCAAACGGGACAAGCGCAGGAGCCGGCCACTGCTTCCACGCAACAAAAACTCCCAGCACACCGCAAGCAAACAACGCCGCAAGAAGAGCGCGGGAATGTGCTGGCCCGGAACCAACTGCACGAGGCAACCCCGAAACTTCCACCGCCGAATCATAAGCAATCTGGTATCGCCGGGGCCGACGCCGAGGTAGCTCTCCAGAACGTCCTCCAACAGCCGACCGCCATACGGTCGTCCCGCACGCCACAGACGCCTTCCACCCTTGCAAAAGCAAACCCCAGGCCACTGGCTGCGAGGGGACAGACCGTTGGGGGCCTCCTCGGTGGCATTGGCCACGGAGAAGGCTTAGGTACCGGATCCCAACCCACTCCCTCCGGCGCGGCAAACCACTTGGCCTCCGATGCCTTGCTTCAGGGCGCACCACCGGTTCATCCTTTGCCCAGCGGCCTTCCCGTTCTGTCGTTCGCAGCACGCGGAAGCAAAATGCTCGCCATAGACACGGCGCACTCCTTGTTCTTGAGTACGGATTCCGGAATTCACTGGAAAGCCGTCGCGGCGCCCTGGAAGAGCCATCCGGTCAAGGTCAGCCTGGTCTCTTTCCACCCTCCGTCATCGCAGGCTCAGGGCGTGGCAGGCGCGGGAGGGATTCCCACGCAGCCCTCATTCATTACCGGAGCAAACCCGGCCAAACTGCAATCTATCAAGAACCCCGCGACTATCAAGGGAAGGGTCTTCGATCCCACCGGATCCCCAATTCCAGACGCCACGGTCGTCGTTACGCAGGCCGCCATTCACGTCTCTCACGTAGTACGTACAGACAGCCAGGGCCGCTACATCGTCCCAGACCTCGCGCCCGGAACGTATACCGTGGAAGCTCGCTCACTCGGATTCATGACCGAGTCCATTCCCGCCGTCTCGGCTACCGCATCGGCACAGGCTGTCGTGAACCTCACCCTGCGCGTCAGCGCTGCCTCGCAGTCTGTAACCGTCGCTCCACCGCCACAGCCCAAGACCTCCATCGCACCGCCTCCAACCCATCCGGAACATCCAACCAAAGCCGGCGCACCATCGGTCTTCGAGATCACCACACAAGACGGGGTCCACTGGATCAGCTCTGACGGCCTCACCTGGAAGCGCAAATAACAACATCGAGCCCTGAGATCCGCTGCCCCAAGAAAACATTTTCAAATTTTCTGTGCAAGTTTCTTTTGACTCGTCGTTCTCCTCTACAGAACGGCTCCTCCGCCAGTCGCAAGCGGAAGCCGCATGCAGCCGGCGCGTAACTCTGCTGGCTGCGAAGAGGAGATCGTACATGATCATGACCAGTCCTCGCTGTTCTCTCCGTCTTCTGCGCTGCTTCGCCCTTTTCATGCTGGTTATTACCGGCCTGTGTCTGGTAGCTCAGGCCCAGGCGCTAGAACTCACCGCCACTGACTCGCACGGCACTCTGCATGTCACCATTCCCTACCACTTAGCTCGCGGAGGCGCTGGGCATCTAACAGTGGAGATCCTCAATCCCAAAGGGCATGTGCTGGGTCGCGTAGATCGCCGCGTATGGGTTAAAAGCCGTGGCGGCAACTGGAAAGTGAAAATCTCTCCTGCGCACCCGATGGCCATGAACGATCTCATCTGGCAACGGATTTATTACCGTTTTGAGTACAGCGGCAAACAAGCACTGGCGATTTCGGATACCCAATCCATATCGCAGATACTGCGACGCCCGTTAGTCCGCATTCTCGGGCAAACCCGGTACATCGCCGGCAGCCGCGCAGCCGTCCGCGTCATCGTTTCAGACGCGCACACCGGCACGCCACTCTCGGGCACGCTGCACATAGAGCTTCTCGCTCCCCATCGGCACCAACTGACTCTCTTTGCGGCCAACCTGGATCGCCGCGGCACAGTGCAGGCAGACTTCCGATTTCCCGCGGCATTCACCGGCCACTATCAGATGCGCTATCTCGTGAACACCCCCATTGGCTCAACGGAATACACACAGCCCGTCACGCTGAAAGACGAGGCGTCCATCTTGCTGACCACCGAGAAGCCCATCTACCAGCCCGGGCAAACCATCCACATCCGCGCGCTTGCGCTCAATCGCGCCAGCCATCATCCAGAGGCCGGGCAGACCATCACCTTCGAGTTCACTCTCAACTATCCCGGCATTTTCATGTACCACTGCGGCACGCCGATGATCCTCGAGCACATCGCCTCCGGCATGTACGGGATGATGATCGTCGAGCCGCGCAACGGCTATCCGACCAGCGTCGATCGCGAGTACGCGATCGTGCAGAGCGAGTTCTA
>JAJZNH010000445.1 GCA_021811745.1 Acidobacteriota bacterium | reverse complement strand
CTGGTCGGCTACACCAACGCCGGCAAAAGCACCCTGTTCAATACCCTCACCGGCGCGCACGTGCTCGAGTCCTCGCGCATGTTCGCGACCCTCGATCCAAAGTTGCGCGCGATCGAGTTACCCAGCCGCCGCAAGGTGCTGCTGTCGGATACGGTGGGCTTCATCCGCAACCTGCCGCATACGCTGGTCACCAGCTTCCGCGCCACGCTGGAAGAGGTGGCGCAGGCCGAGCTCCTGCTCCACGTCCGCGATGCGGCGGCGGCGTACTGCGAGGAGCAGAAGACACAAGTGGAAAAAGTGCTGGGCGAGCTGGACGTACTCAGCAAGCCGCGCATCGAGGTGCTGAACAAGATCGACCTGCTGGGCGAAGACGAGCGCCGGCGGGTGCGGGAGCGCGCCGCAACGCACGGCGAAGCGGCGGTGTCGGCGCTGACCGGCGAAGGTCTGGATACGCTGCTCCGCGCCATCGACGACGCCCTCCACTCGGACCCGCTCGTCGAAGCCGAGCTGCGCGTCCCGCAGCACGAGGGCGCCGTGCTCGCCGCCATTGAGGCCGGCATGACCGTCCACGAGCGGCAGTACGAAGGCAACCTCGTCCGCCTCCGCGTCACCGGGCCCGCCTCGCTCGCAGGCCGCATCCGCCGCTTCCGCGTGCGCTCCTCTTGACCGTGCACCAACCCATCCCTCGTTTTCGGGAGCTTTCATTGAATCTGGACGACAAGCACACCGGCCTTACCATCACCACGCTCTCCACCCGCGAAATCTATCGCAACCCATGGCTGCGCCTGCGCGAGGATGAGATTCTGCGCTCCAACGGCCAGAAGGGCATCTACGGCGTCGTCGAGAAAGATCCCTGCGCCATCGTTCTTCCCATCCACGACGGTCAGGTCTGGCTGGTCGAGCAACACCGCTACACCATCCAGAAGCGCGCCCTTGAACTGCCCCAGGGCGGATGGGAGATGGAGATCGACAACCCCGAGGAACTGGCCCGCGGCGAGCTGCGCGAAGAGACCGGCCTCCAGGCTGCGCAGATGACGCTGCTGGGCGAGATGTGGATTGCCTACGGCTTCGCCCGCCAGAAGCAATATGTATTTCTGGCGGAGGGGCTCACCCAGACGGAATCCGATCCCGATCCCGAAGAACACGACCTGGTGATCCGCAGCGTGGCCATTGAGGACTTTGAACGCATGATGCTCGACGGAACCATTCAGGACGTCTGCACCCTGGCCGCCTGGAGCTTCTACCTGATGCGGAAGCAGCGCCAATCCCCAGCGAGTTGACATTCCGCCTGCGCGCAGAAGCGCGGCGCCCGAAATCTCCTCCCCGCGCCGCGATGGTGTGACGGCACGCGAGAAGCGGCGAGAAGCGGGTTGATCGCGGCCGCCGCCCCGGAATCCTCCTGAAGCCAGAAACGGCAAAAGCAGCTTTCAGCTTTTCGCTGTCGGCTGCTCTTTCCTAAAACGGTTCTCCAATTGGTGTCGAGCGAGGCCGAGGCGTTCTTTGTCCTGCATCTCGGTAAGCTGCACTTTTCGCAGCCTTTCATTACGCTGCTTACGTGTACTGCACGCGGCGTTCGCCCTTCACAATGCGCCCGACTACGTAGAACTTTTCCTCAGCGCGATCGAGCAGGTTCTTGGCCTTGGCGAACTTGGCCGCCGGAATCGCCGCAATCAGGCCGACGCCCATGTTGAAGGTGCGCAGCATTTCGTCCTGCGATACCTGCCCCAGCTCGCGCAGATGCTCGAAGATGGGCAGCACCGGCCAGGAGCCCAGCTCCACCTGCGCCGTCACGTTTCTAGGCAGGATGCGGGGCAGATTGTCGGTGATGCCGCCGCCGGTGATGTGGGCCATGCCGGTCGTGACGCCGGCGCCCAGCAGTTTCTGGATCACGTGCAAGTAGCTGCGGTGCACCTTGAGCAGCGCGGCGCCGGTCTTTTCCTTGATGGCCGTCACGTACTGCTGCGGCTTGTATCCGGCCACTTCGAATAGCAGCTTGCGGGCCAGCGAGTAGCCGTTCGTATGCAGCCCCGTGGAGGGCAGACCGATCAGCACATCGCCGGCCTTGATGCCCGTGCCGGTGATCATCTTTTCGCGGTCCACCGCTCCCACGATGAAGCCCGCCAGGTCGTACTCGCCCTCGGCGTAGAAGCCCGGCATCTGCGCCGTTTCGCCGCCGATCAGCACGCAGCCGTTGGCGCGGCAGGCATCGGCAAGGCCGGTAACCACGTCTTCAATGACCCTGGGTTCGAGCTTGCCCGTGGCCAGGTAATCCAGAAAAAACAGCGGCGTGGCGCCCTGCACCGCGATGTCGTTGACGCAGTGGTTCACCAGGTCGGCGCCCACCGTGTGGTGCAGGCCCAGGTCGAAGGCGATCTTCAGCTTGGTGCCCACGCCGTCGGCCGAACTCACCAGCACCGGCTGCTTCCAGCGCTGGAGGTCCATCCGGTAGAGGGCGCCAAAACCCCCGATTCCGCCCAAGACGTTGCGGTTAAAGGTCTTCTGCGCCAGGTACTTGATCTTGTCCTTGGTGCGCTCGCCGCTGCTGATATCCACGCCGGCATCGGCATAGGTTACGGATTTCGATTTCAGGTCTTCGGGCACGGTTCAGGCTTTCTGCGTAGATGGGATGGAAGGCAGCGGAGCGACCGAAAGCACGATTTTAGCAGGATTTGCGTGGAGGGCGCACGATTCGGTAGTGTCCTATTTGTGCGTTGTTAGTGATTTCCTGGGCGTTTGTGCGTATTGGCGCATCGTATCGAATCGGGATGGTTTGATTGGCACGGATGCCTAAAATGGGCCAATATCTCACAATATGGTAATATGGTTACTTCAAGTTCCTTGACGTGACGAAGTACCAAGGTAAATACTGAGCGTCCAACGAACAGAAACGTCGAAGGGTTGGCTTGCTGATGCAGACACTTTACGCAAATGTGGTCAACCTCAAGGTAACGCCCAACGAGGTTGTGCTGGAATTCGCCAATCACTTTCCTGATAGGCCCATGCCGACTCCACCAACCCCTGGAGCGATACCCCCCGATATTCGCATCGTTCTTTCTCCGACTGCATTGGACGGCCTTGCGCAATTATTCGCCCAAGCAGCGCAGCAGAGACGTGCGGCGGCTCCTCCGGGAGGACCGGTAAACTAAGGAGACGATTTTATGTCCTCGTCAACAACGCTCGACTTCTCCGCTTCCGAGGAGAACACTACGCGCTTTGCGCCGATTTGCGCCCCGGCCACCGTGCTCGCGGAAGGGCGCATCCAACAAGAGCGGGAGACGGAATACGAGGAAACCTTTCGCAATCTTTCCACGGCAGTTTTCAGCGAAAGGGTTGCTGTGGAGTGTCTTCGCATGAACAGGCTGCGGAAGTACAGGTTGATTTTCGGACTGCTATCGCTAATTTGTCTCTTAGGGTTGGCGGTGTGTCTATATCTGCGAATCCCATACGAACCATCAGCCGCGTTGTTCTTTAGCTTTTTTGGCGTATTTGCTGTTTTTGTGTTGAAGGTAAGAGATGCCTCCACACAATAAGCCAGGTGATCCAAGGAGAGGAAACTCGTGGTTAAACTTTCTTCCTTGGAAGAAACTGACGTCCTACCAGTTGCTGAATATCGCAATTGAGGCACTTGCCTTTTACTACACAATACAGTTCTTGCACATGCACATCGACCATCCAGGATGGTCCTTTGTGCTGTGGGGTGGGGTCGTTGTTGTTATGGTTCCTGTATGCCTACTGTGGGCTTCAAATCAATAGCTCGGATATTTACCAGGGCTGCTCGGAGATACCCGCTTCCATTGCCGGAGTGACGCGCAGCGTTTTGTGCACGCGGCAAAAGTTGTAATAGGCAAACCAGAGCGCATAGGCGGCTTCGAGGTTCGCCCATTTTTTGCTGAACCCGTTTGTGAGCCGCGTCATGCGCCGCATCCCCATGCGGATTGAAAGGTTCTGCCGTTCAACATGGCTGGTGCAGATGCGCTCCCGCTTCGG
>JAJZNH010000039.1 GCA_021811745.1 Acidobacteriota bacterium | reverse complement strand
TTCCGCCTGCCATGGCGCGCACAAGCTGCGATGGTCCGTAAGCATCAGCAGGCAAAAGCAGTTGCGGAGCACGACGCTCTTCTTCGCTGGTTAAGTGGCGGCGCAGCACACCATGCCGAAGAGCGTAACGCCGCGCGTCTTCCGCCAGACGTTCGAAAAATTCGGAATGAGCCCGAAGCAGCAGCTCAGCCGGTTGGCCGGGGCCCAGCGCCCTGAATATCGATACGAGGTACGGCAAACAGCACGCGCGCAGCCGACTGCAAGCCGGTGTCCTTTGAGTCCACGACCTGAGCGCCGCGAAAAATCTCCGCCATCGTGAATTTTGTTTGCTCGTACTGCTTCAGATCCATTGCAATCACCGGCGTTGAGGAATCGATCAGGCTGCTCCGCCAAACCGGGCGTGTGGACCACCTCCGAGCAGGTGATGAAGAGTTCGCCAGAATGGTGAAGTCCAGTCCGGCTTCTCGCCAAGATTCCTGCGGTGCTCCGCAATCCTCATTGCGACGGTCCGCGCAGTCTCACCGCATGCATCCAGCAGTTCGGCGGCATTCGTTTCCTGCGCCCAATTCATGCCTCCGGAATTCTCGATCAGTGCCGCCACGATCTCCTCTTTGTTTGATTCACTTAAGCGCAAGCCAACTCCTGCAGCGGCAACCACACAGTCCATGTCTTCGTCCCAGAGAAAACCCCGCAGCTCCGGCCACTCCGCCGCGCTCATGCCCCACTCTGCCATGAGCTGCAGCGTCGCGCGCCGCCGTCGCGATGCGGCAGGCCCTGTGATGGGCAACTCGGTCCGTCCGCGAAGCAGGAGCAAAGCGTAGGAGCGTGCCGATGCCGCGTTCTTTCGCAGTGCTTCTTTTGCATCTTCGCGGCATAGATCGTCCTCCAGCAACTCAAAGAACGCGGGGATCGCTTCCGGTCTCCGAAACTCGCCCAGCGCGCGAACCAACCCGCCGGTCGCACGCTCCCGGGCAGCGTCGAGGAGTACCGGAAAGACATCTTCGTTCTGGCAATGAAGCAGTTGCTCGGCTGCCGCGCTACGCACGCCATCTTCAGCAAACAGCACAGCCGCATCGGCTGGCCGGGTGTAGCGCTGGAAATATGCCATCAATGACGAATAGGCGCCGAGTTCTCCCAGCGCGCGCACAGCGCGGCATCGCGGAAGAGAGAGCGACCTTGGTGGAGAATTCAGGAGGAAGCGTTCGAGGTACGGAACCGACGATTGACCGAGAGCGATAAGCTGTTCAACTGCGCGATCTCCTTCCACCATCGAGTCAAGCAAGCTCACCAGCCGCTCGATCGAAGGTGTCGCAGATGCGGAGCTGTTCATGGTTCTGTTGCCTCTTCCGAGTTGTGCGGCGCCGATTGCATGCCGGCCGGTCACTCCGGAGATTTCAATGCGGCAGATTTCCGGTCTGCAGCACCGCGATCAGAGACTCCTGGTCCTGCGGTTCAAGCGGCATCCCACGAATGCCGCGAATTGTCTCGTCAATGGGATATTCGTATTCCTTGCGGGAGATCTTTCCGTCTTCCCACACCGCATAGCAGGCCTGCGGGCGGCCTGTCTTTGGCTGGCCGAGACTTCCGGGGTTGAGGATGGAGGTTCCGCCCTCGACCCGCAGAAATGGCGTGTGCGTATGGCCCACCACCATCACATCTGCATCGACGTCCTTGACCTGCTCCAGCCAAAGCTCTGAGTCTTCGGGGCAGTAGCCAAAGAGTGGATCGGCAGGCATCGCGTGAACCAGATAGAACCTCGTCCCGCCCGTCGTGATCTCGCAGTGAAGCGGGAGACCCCGCAGATACAGCAAATCGTCGTCAGTGCAGACCTGCCGTGTGTACCGCAAAGTTTCTGCCGCGAGATGTTTGTAGAGCGGTGAGCAGTTGGGATCGACCGAGAAACCTGCCGCGTTGTCATGATTACCACGAACGCAAACGGCAGCTCTTTCTCTGATCCGTTGCACCACCTCATGGGGACGCGGCCCATAGTCGACCAAGTCGCCTATGCACCAGAGCGCGTCGTAATCCTGCTCGGGCAGAGCGTCCAGAGCCGCCAGGTTTCCGTGAATATCGGAGATGATGACTATCTTCACATCTCCTCCATCGTTACGCCAGCGCCAAGGCTCTACAAAGAGCGAATTCGCATGATGTGGGAGCGAGTTGGCCGGGCATGATACTCCCCTGCGAAAGCTCGCCAAGGGTCATCATCCGCCCATCCAAGTCAGCACAATGGATCAGCGCAATAGGATGGATCAGCAGTTGGGGCGAACCCCTTCACCCTGTAATCCCGCCTGAACGGAACCACACGTTGAGTATACCGTGCAATGATTCGGATCCGGCGTCCGCTCATATCCACGGCCATTCCGGCAAGACGGATGTTGCCGGTAATTCCCGAATGCATCCGTGGTGACGGCCGGCTGATGCCATCACGCGCCATCCCGTATCGCGGTGGAGGAAGGTTCACTCCTGCGGCATGAGACGGCGCGTGGGCGAATTGACATGAGTTGGTTGGGAAGCAGAGCGGTCAGGATTTAGGAGCTGCTCCCTGGTAGAGGGCAGCGAGCCCGAAGAACGTATACGCGTCGACGGTTTCGAAGGGAATGTTCGGATATTTCGTTTTCAGGAGTTGTGTCAGTTGCAGGTACCAGTGCGGATTCTTCAACGTGCTTCGCAGCCACAGGAAGATGGGGCTGCCGCTGGCCGTCGCCAGGCCACCGATCGTAGCTGCCGCATCTGCGACAGTCGCCCCCAAATCCCGCACCAGGCATCGAGGCACGCCGTTCTGGATGGTCAGTGGTGGGCCGAACTGGGTTCCGATGCCATTGGGACTGAATCTCTGATATGCCGCAAATTCAGTACTGTCGGTAATGCCTGCTAATCCATCGATGATGAACCCCGTAATGCTCATACCGAAGCTGTTGTAGTAACGGATGCAATGCCTTACCCACACCTCCAGACCTGACGGCAGGTTCGAATCCGGGCGCGCATCGAGCGCATGAGGATTCACATAGCCCGCTCCGGAATCGCCCGTAATAAAGAAATCGTTTGCGGTGGCGTTCTTGTAGGCATACAACATGGCCTGAGGTACCCGGTCAGCCAGATTCGGATCAAAAGCCCAGTTCAGCGGTATCTGGCCGCGCGTTGGATCGGCAAATTGCGTTGGAAGTTCCCGATAGAGCCAGGAAGGCGCATCGTAATCGCCGAGATAATGGCCAATGAAGACCTTGGGAGCGACGCCGCCGCTGGTTGTGATGAAGCCCCTAGTGTCCCAATCGGCATACGTGGGGATGGGATTTGGTTGCGGCATGCTCGGAGGCAAAGGGAAATGTCTAAAGAACGAAGCGTTGGCTATGGCGTTCAAGCTGGGAGCATCTGCTTCAACATATCCGTTGTACTCTGTGACAAGCTTGACGAACTCCCACTCAGTGTTCACTGGGGGGTGCTTGCCGCCAGTGACGGTCGTGTACTTGAACGGCCAGGGAGGAAAGCCGCCTATCTTGATCATTGTCTCCCCGTGCGTCAGCTGATAAAGCTGCAAAAGAATGCTTTGCAGCACCTTTCGGTCTGTTCCGACCGGCTGGGTTGGATCGTCATTGGGCGCTTCGTCACCCCAAGGCGAGAGATCGAAAAAGAATCCCCGATTGCTGATGAAGTAGTCGTGATCGGTCAGCGTATGTGAGTCGGGCGCACTCGTCGCTTTCACCTCTGTCAGCCAGGCCGCATCAATGTAGTAGGCGGCAAATCTGGGGTCGCACCTTCCATGCCGGAGATAGAAGTACACTGCCCAGAGGTAAGCGTCCCCTTTGGCGCTGCCAGTCGATGGCTCTTGCGTATCCGGAATGTAGCCGGTGCCTGTGAACTTGGATGATCCGTCGGGATTCACCAGCCAGCGGAGAACCGGAATCCGCAATTGCTTTGTCAGCAGCATGTACATCGAGCCGGGCGTTTTATCATAGCGGACCGGCAATAAATCGTCGCAGCCCGCGATGGTGGAT
>JAJZNH010000518.1 GCA_021811745.1 Acidobacteriota bacterium | reverse complement strand
TGCAGCGCGCCGACCTGAACCCGATGGAGCAGGCGCGGGCCTTCGAGCGCCTGTCGCGCGAGTTCCACATGACCCAGGAGCAGATGGCGCAGCGCACCGGCAAAGACCGGGCGACAGTGGCGAACTTTCTGCGGCTGCTGAAGCTGCCGACCGCGGTACAGGGGAAAGTGGAGGCGGGAGAGCTGAGCTTCGGGCATGCGCGGGCACTGCTGGCGCTGGACGCGGAGGCGATGGAGAAGGCGGCGCAGCGGGTGGCCGCACTTTCGCTTTCTGTTCGCCAGACGGAGAGCTTTGTCCAGGGGCTGCTGAACCCCGAAAAAGCCAGGAAAAAGGCGGAGAAGCCGGAGCCGCAGGTGGATCCCAATGTGCGCGACGCGCAGGAGCGTCTGCAGCGCGCGCTTGGCCTCAAGGTGATGATCGAGGACAAGAACGGTCGCGGCCGCGTGATCATCGAGTACGCGCGGCTGGAGGACTTCGATACGCTTCTGGAGCAGTTGGCCGGGGAGTAGGTCCCCCGGCCCCGCGGCACCGCAAAGCCGCGGCTACTTACCAATCAGGCCCTTCAAGAATCCTCCCGGGGAGTTGGATTTCTGGCCGGGGCTGCTCTTCTGGCCGAACATGGCGCCGAGATTGGCGCGAATCGAAGGATTGCTCGATGTACCGGTGATGGCGATGGGGATGCCGTTGGTCGTGGCGCCCTGGAGAAACGCCCCCGCGATGCCTCCGACGCTATTCATCACGGCTCCCAGAGGCCCATTCGAGCTGAGCTTTGCCAGCAACTGAAAATTGAGGTCGCCTGAGGCCGCGACAACCCCGTTCCCGGTCGCCGTCCCCAGCGCGGGAAGGTCGCCGTAGATCTGGTTGAGCTGCGTCGACTGCTGCGTGTTGACGACGTTGGCGCGCAGCGTGCGAATCTGCGTTCCATTGCCGCCGGCCGCGCCGGACGAGCCCAGGCCCTGGATCCGCGAGGCCAGCGCAAAACCGGCAAGCTGCGTATTGTCGATCGACACCGGGCCGGCGATCCGGGGCGCGGCCGCGGGGCCTGTGACGGCCAGGCTCGCGGTGAGCGTGCCGCCGTGGAGCGAGGAGCCGGTAGGCAGCTTGATGCCGGCCGCGGGCAGCAACTGCTCAATGCCGTCGATGGGCAGGCCGGGCGCCGCAAGCTGCAGGTTCAGGGTGGCGCCGCTGGGGGCAAGCTGGTAGGCGCCTTTGATGTGCGCGGCCATTCCGCCGGTGTGTATGGCGATGTCGGAGACCTGGCCGGCCTGGTTGCCGAGGTTCTGGCTGATGTTGAAGTCCACATCGACAGGCTGCGCGGCCGGCGTGCCGCGGGGTGAGAGCTTCAGTTGCGCGGCCTTGATTTTACCGCTGGTCGTGAGCGTGTGGCCGTTCGACGCGGCCTGGCCGTCGATATCGGCCACCATGGAGACGCCGGCGCTGGGCGGCACCGCGCCGCAGGCCACCGGATTGAAGCTCCTCACCTGGAGCGTCGCGTGGAAGGGTGTGTCTACGGCGTTGGGCTTCGCGATGGGACCGGCGGAGCCGCTGAGGTGAAGCGTGCCATCGGCGGGCAGCGCGGCCGAGAGATCGAACGGCATGGGCGTGGCGAACGAAAGATCATGCACCGTGAGGTCTACTTTCCGGTAGACGAAGGGCGGACCGGGGTGTTCCTGCGATGAAACTTCGACTGTCCCGTTGGCGATCTTCAACTCGCCGATGGAAACATTGGAAGTTCCCGAAGATCCATCGTCTGAGCTGTTGGCGGCGCTGCCGCCGAGGCTGGAGTAATTCCATCGATCGTTGTGCCCGGCGATGAGGTGAACCTGCGGCGCGTCGACCGTGAAGCGGGTGATATGCAGCCGGCGCTCCAGCAGCAGCGCGCCGACGCCGACGCCGATGTGCATCGACTTCGCCTGGAAGAACGGCTCGGTGCCGAAGGCGGGATCGTCGGCAATGGCGACCTGGTCGGCAACCAGGCTGCCGGTGATGAGCGACAAGCTCAGGTGGCCAAGCGTGACCTTGCGGCCGAGTGCGCTTGAGATCTCGCTTTCGAGAGTGGGGCGGAAGGTGTCGGCGTTGACGAAGAAGGGGACGACGAGCAAGAGCAGAATCACGATCGCGGCGACTATGCCGGCGATTCGCAGCCAGCGCTTGCGTTCACCGGACGGACGCACCGTGCTTACAGGCATAAGAGTACCCCCCTGGGGAACACCCTAGTATGATGCCCCGAAAGCAGGGGGGGTTAGGAACTTTTGAAAAACCGATTCGCGCCGTCGACGGATGCGTATCCTGCGCAAACTCCCCAGGGGCCGGATGCCCCAGTTCCCCGATATTGGGACCTGGGAGAGCACGACACTCAAGCAACCGGTCTGTTCGTCTGGGCGCGTGGCGACCCCGTCCTGAGTGCCGCGCACCCCTCTCCCCCACGTGTGGCTGCAAATATTTGATTCCACAAGGGTTGCTGAGACACAATCCTTGCATGAAATTGAAACTAAAGAACTTATTTGCACACGTTTGAGCCGTAAGGACTTACGGGGCCTTTTGCCCGATCATAGGCCTGATTCATACCACATTGCGACATCCGGCCAGGGGGTAGGGTATTTCTTTCTTGCCGGTCAGGTTGCCTCCGGGGGCACGGCCAGCGGCCGGTTTCCGCGTTTCTGTCGCGGCCAAGGTCCGGCGCCGGCGGCGCCGGAAAGCCCACCCGGAGACAGTATGGGCTATTTGCGGAAATGCTTCGCAATGGGGAGAGAGTTTGGGTGGGAGTCCGGGGGCTAGAACCGGCGGACGATCAGGAAGGTTTCGTCCTGCTTCCTTGGTAGATCTCCCGGGCTTGAATTGGGAACTTCTTCATGAGCCATTTGAGTGCTTCGACCTGGTCGAGAGCAGGAGCGCGCCTGATCTGAACCAGAAGGTCCACCCATTCCGGGCGCTTTGGCGAGATATTTTGCGCTCCCTCGTTGCAGACGGAGCAAAGCGCACGCAAATTAGACAACTCGTCGGAGCCGCCCTTCTGCTTATCGATAATGTAAGAAACCTGAAGGCGGATCGGATCCGATGGATCATATACGTTCTCGTCGCCCTGTGTTGCTCCACACATGAAGCAAGCGAACTCACCGCACAACAGAGCGGCCCGACGCACGTGCTCTGGAATCTCAGCCGCGAAATCGGGCTGCGGATTTCCTGGTTGCTGCACGCCCTCTCTAGCTTTCGGAACCTCCAGGCCAGGAGCATACATGCTCTCCCACCCGGAATATGTCATCGAGGCCCAGCTCCTCGATTGACTGCGGTCTAGCGGACACGGAGGCCTGATAGACGTCGTTCTCCTCATCATGAGCCACCTCGTGGTGAAATTCGCTTTGTTCTATCTTAGAACATTTTATTGACCAGTCACGTTTAGGCTTGCCCTGTGACTGTGGGCGCTAGGAAGAACATCTGCGGCTTTCGGATTGCCGAGGCCCGAGCCAATTGTGACCCTCCGCTGACTCAGGACGCCCTTTCTGGCAGGGTTGCGAGACTTGGCGTTCAGCTCGACCGACCCGCAATCGCAAAGATAGAAAACAATCTTCGTGGAGTCCTTGACTACGAACTTAAGGCGCTGGCAGCCGCGCTTGGGGTCCAAGTTAGCTGGCTAATTGGGGACGGCAAGTGAAAGACGCTACTTCCCAATTGCGTTCAGCCACTCGTCGTGCCAAATCCGATGTTGCCAATAAGCTCGTCAGCATGTTCTTGCACGAACTGAGTCGGAAGATCTCGCAGGATTGGGAAATCAGGGTCGATGGCGAGGTATACGGGGGTCGCGTTAGAAGCTGCTTTAACAACCGCTGCCCATATTGCTCGCGCGAGCTTTCGATCTCGGAGGCAGTGGTTGAACATCTTGATGGAATGAACCGCTATCGCGTAGGCCTCCATCTTCCTGGCAATGTCCTCGTAGCATGTCGAAGGTGCAACAGCGAGAAGCGACGCGACGATCAGATGAGAGTTCTGACATTGGCC